>DATNKH010000671.1:0-2622 GCA_035603475.1 Thermoanaerobaculia bacterium | reverse complement strand
CTGGTGATGCGCGAGGTCCTCGCCGTCTACCAGGCGGCGGCGGGCGGCGGCAAGGAGGCGTCGGCGCGGCTCGAGCCTCGCCGCCCGTATAAGGACTACATCATCTGGCTGCGGCAGCAGGACCTCGCCGAGGCCGAGGCGTACTGGCGGCGGGTGCTCGCCGGGTTCGCCGAGGCGACGCCGCTGGGAGTGGATTCGGCCGGTGGGCCGGCAGGCGGGCGGGGTGGCGGGCCGGCCGGCGGCAGGGCCGGAGAGGATGCCGAGGCCGCGTACGAGCTGCGGCTGACCAGGCTGGGTGCCGCGGCGACGGCGCGGCTGAAGTCCTTCGCCCAGCGCAACCGCCTGACCTCGAGCACCCTGGTGCAGGGCGCCTGGGCGCTGCTGCTCTCCCGCTACGGCGGCAGCCGCGACGTGGTCTTCGGGGTGACGGTGTCGGGCCGCCCGCCGGTGCTCAAGGGCGTGGACTCGATGCTCGGGTGCTTCATCAACACCCTGCCGGCGCGGGTGCGGGTGCCGGCGACGGCGGAGCTCGGGACCTGGCTCCGGGAGCTGCAGACGAGCGGCCTCGAGCTGCGCCGCTTCGAGCACAGCCCGCTGCAGCAGGTGCTGGGGTGGAGCGCGGTGCCGCGCCAGCTGCCGCTGTTCGAGAGCATCGTCGTCTTCGAGGGCTTCACCGCCGACTCGGCCTTCGAGATGACCCACTCCGGGACCTTCCAGCGCACCAACTACCCGCTCACCCTGACGGCCTCGCCCGGCAACGAGCTGCTGCTGCGCATCGGCTACGAGCCGGGGCGCTGCGGCGCCGCCGCCATGCTGCGCCTGCTGCGCCACCTCGAGACGCTGCTCGAGGCGATGGCCGGCGCCGCACCCGACCGCCGGCTGGCCGACCTGCCGCTGGTCTCGGCGGCCGAGCGCCAGCAGCTGCTGCGCGAGTGGAACGACACCGCGCAGGCGCGGGCAGCGCCGAGGGCGGCAATCGCGATGCCGGTGCCGCGGGAGCGGGGCAGGGCGGCGCCAGCATGCCTGCACCAGCCTTTCGAGTCCTGGGTGGCGCGGGCGCCGGGCGCCCCGGCGCTGGTTTTCGCGGGCCAGACCTGGACCTACGGCGAGCTCGACGCGCGGGCCAACCAGCTCGCGCGGCTGCTCGTGGCGCTGAGCGTCGGACCAGGCACCCTGGTCGCCGTCCACCTCGAACGTTCGGCCGAGATGGTGGCGGCGGTCCTGGCAATCCACAAGGCAGGCGGCGCCTACGTGCCCGTCGAGCTCAGCTGGCCGGCCGCGCGCATCCGCTGGATCCTCGCCAGTCAGGGAATCGCCCACGTCGTGACCCAGGCGGCGAGGGTCGAGGCGCTGAGCGCGCTGGGCGTGGCGGGCGCCGCGGATCTGTCCGGCGCGGCTGGCTCGAGCGGCACCACCGGTCCGAGCGTTACAGCCGGCCCACCCGTCTCCGAGCGCGCGGTTGCCGTGCCGGCCCTGGCCCACCTGGTCTGCATCGACCGCCTGCCCGCGGATGCGGTGGGCGAGTCGGTAGCCGGCCGGGCGCCGGCGGTCTGGTCGGCCGCCGACTTCGAGGTGCTGCCGGGCGGCGGGCTGCCGCCGCGGTGCGGCCCGGAAGACCTGGCATACATCATCTTCACCTCGGGCTCGACCGGCACGCCCAAGGGAGTGATGGTCCGCCATGCACCGGCGGTGCACCTCGTCGAGTGGGTGAACCGCACGTTCGCCGTGGGTCCCGGCGACCGCCTGCTGTTCGTCACCGCCCTCTCGTTCGACCTCTCGGTCTACGACATCTTCGGCATGCTGGCCGCAGGCGGCACGGTGCGCATCGCCTCCGGCGCGGAGTTGCGGGACCCCGAGGCGCAGGTCCGGATCCTCTGCCGCGAGCCGATCACCTTCTGGGACTCGGCGCCCGCGGCGCTGCAGCAGCTGGCGCCCTTCTTCCCGGCGCCCGGCGCGCCGGGCGGGCCGCCGCCGCTGCGGCTGGTCTTCCAGAGCGGCGACTGGATCCCCGTCACGCTCCCCGACCGCGTGCGCGAGGCGTTCCCGCGGGCGCGCTTCATCAGCCTGGGGGGCGCGACGGAGGCGACCGTCTGGTCCAACTTCTACCCGGTGCGGGAGGTCGATCCGGCCTGGGCGAGCATCCCGTACGGCCGGCCGATCGACGATGCCCGCTACCTGATCCTGGATGCCGACGGCAACCCCTGTCCGATCGGCGTCGCCGGGGACCTGCACATCGGCGGCGGCGACTGCCTGTCGTCGGGCTACGCCCAGGAGCCGGGACTGACCGCCGCGCAGTACGTGCCCTGCGCCTTCGGCGAACAGCCGGGCGAGCGCCTGTACGCCACCGGCGACCGCGTGCGCCTGAAGCCGGACGGCGTCATGGAGTTCCTGGGACGCGCCGACACCCAGGTCAAGGTGCGCGGCTACCGCATCGAGCTGGGCGAGATCGAAGCGGCATTGTCGCTCCACCCGGCGGTGCGCGAGGTGGTGGTCGAGGTGAGGGAGCAGGACGGCCACCGGCGGCTGGTCGCCTACCTGGTGGCCAGGGATGGCAGCGCGCCGCCGGCGCCCGCGGAGCTGCGGGCCTTCCTCGGCGAGCGGTTGCCGGAGTACATGCTGCCG
>DATNKH010000670.1:0-4668 GCA_035603475.1 Thermoanaerobaculia bacterium | reverse complement strand
CCGCCCGCCGAGATCGAGCGCAACCTGCGCGAGATCGTGACTCAGGCTCGGCAGGCCGGCGCCGGGGTGCTGCTGCTCGGCATGCAGATCCCACCGAATTACGGTCCGGACTACACCGCCGCCTTCGCCGCGATCTATCCGCGCATCGCCGGCGAGCTGCACGTGCCGCTGGTGCCTTTCCTGCTCGCCGGGGTCGGCGGTGTCGCCGAGCTGAACCAGGCCGACGGCATCCATCCCACCGCCGCGGGCCAGGTGAAGGTGGCGGCCAACGTCAAGCCCTACCTCGAGGAGCTGCTGCGCCAGCCCCGCCGCGCCGCGGGCTAGTCGCGGGCCAGGGGAGTCGGACCGGAAGAGCAGGGGGGCAGACCGGGACGCCTTCAGCTTTCAGCCTTCGGGCTCAGGCTGAGGCTCGGCCAGCCGCTTCGCTTCGTCCCACAGCGCGTCCATCTCGGCGAGCGTCGCCTCGCCGAGCCGCTGGCCGTGTGCGGCGAGCCCCCGCTCGACGTGCTCGAAGCGGCGCCGGAACTTGCGGTTCGCGGCGGCCAGGGCGGCCTCCGGGTCGATCTCGAGCTTGCGCGCCAGGTTGGCAACCGTGAACAGCAGGTCCCCCACCTCCTCGCGCACCGCCGGCGCCGCGCCCGCGGCCCCCGCGGTCCCCGCGGCTAATGCGCGGCGCAGCTCGCCGATCTCCTCCTCGGTCTTCGCCAGCACCGCCTCGGCGGCGGGCCAATCGAAGCCGACGCCGGCCGCCTTCTGGGTCAGCCGGTAGGCGCCGAGCAGGGCCGGCAGGGAGGCGGGTACGCCTGCCAGCAGCGAGGCGCGTTCCGGCTCCTCTTGCAGCTTGCGCCGCTCCCAGGCGGCGCGGACCGCCGCCGCGTCGGCCAGCTCCTCGTCGCCGAAGACGTGCGGGTGGCGGGCGACCATCTTGCGCCGCACCCCGTCGATCGCCGCCGCCAGGTCGAAAGCGCCGGCCTCGGCGGCGAGGCGGCCGATGAACGCCGCCTGGAACAGCAGGTCCCCGAGCTCGCCGGCGATCTCCCGCCAGTCGCCGCCGTCGATGGCCGCCGCCAGCTCGTGCGCCTCTTCGAGCAGGTACGCGCGCACCTCGCCCAGGCCCTGCTCGCGGTCCCATGGACAGCCGTCCGGGGCGCGCAGGCGCTCGACCAGGTCGAGCAGCGGCTGCAGGTCGGCCGTCGTTCCCGGGTCGGGCGGCGGCTGCCGCGGAGGGTCAGAAGGAGCTGTCATCAGGGGTCCACCGAGGGGTAGTGGGTCAGTCTCCCTCGGACTCCCTTTGGGCGAGGGGCCAGAGTCCTCCGTCCCAGCAGTCCCAGCCCCTCGCCCAAAGGGAGTCCGCGGGAGACTGACCCACTACCTACCGCGGACCCTGCCTGGCGGGAATCGACGGGGCGTGACACGATGGCTGCCCGAACCGTCTCGACTTGCTCTCGTCGTGGGGCGCTTGCTACGATTTTTGTGCAAAACCCCGAGCGGCGCGGCGGCTGGACCCGAGGAGTGGAGGTGCCGGTGAGCAAAGAAGGTAAGGAAATAAAGATCACCGACAAGCGCATGTTCACGGCCGACGGTGAGTTGCGTCAAGAGTACCGCTTCCTCGACGAAAAATCGACGGCTCCGGCGGCAACGCCGGCTGCAGCCACGGCAGTCGACGCTGCCGCCGGAGCGCCCGCCGCAGCCGTACCGCCCGCGAGGCCGGCGGGCCCGGCCGCCCCGGCTGCCCCGCCGACCGCGCGGGACGCCGCCGGCGGGCGCGCCGAGCCGTCCGCTGGCCCCTCCTCCGGCCACGCCGCCGGCAAGGCCGGCGCCCCGGGACGCGGCGAGCCTTACCCGGAGGAGCGCTCGGGGCGCCCGGCAGGTTCGGAACGCCCGGAGCGCTCGGAGGCAGCCGGCGGCGGCGCCGGCGAATCCGGCGTCCGGCTCGAGATTCCCGGCTCGCCGCCGGGCCTCGGCGCGAGCTTCTACGACCTCGCGGCGATGCTGGCGGAGCCGGTCGCCATCTATCTCGGCGACCTCGAGTTGCCGGACGGCCAGTCCGCCGAGAACCTCGAGATGGCGCGCCTGCACATCGACCTCCTGGACATATTGCGCCAGAAGACAGCGGGAAACCTCACTGCCCAGGAGTCCGCTTTCCTGGAGGACCTGCTCTACCGCCTGCGGGTCCGGTATGTCCAGAAGCGCGGCTAGCCCGCATTCCTCACGCTCGGCGCGGTGGCCAAGGTCTCGGCGATGGCCGCAAGTCCTGGCGGCCGCCGTCGTCCTGGCGTTGCCGCGACTGGATGCGGCCCCGGCCCTCGCCGCGCCGCTCTTGCCGCCGGCGGCGGCCGAAGGATCGTCCACGCAGCGCGGCGCCGGCTTCGAGATCACCCCGGCCGTGCGCCAGCAGCTGAAGCGGATCGAGGAGCTGTGGTTGCAATGGGTGAGCGCCGCCGACCGCGCGCACTCGGAAGCCGCGGTCAGCGAGATGCTGGCCACTGCCGAGCAGCTCGGCATGACCCGTCTGCCCGATCTGTCGCTCGGGACCGTGGCCTGGGCGATGGAGGCGGCGCGGCGCCGGGACTTCACCCGCGCCGGCTGGTCGCTCGAAGCCGCCGAGCGGCTCGATCCGGGGCGTCCCGACATCGCCTTCGCCGAAGCCGCGGCGGCCCAGACCGCCGGTGCGTATCCACGCTGCGTGGCGGCCCTGTGCCGCGCCTATCCGCGGCTGTTCCTGCTGCCGCTCGAGCGCTACCTCTGGCTGCAGGACCTGATGATCTGGAGCCTCTACCTGCTGCTCCTGACCGGCGGGCTCTTCATTGGCGCCTTGATGGCGACGCGAGGCGGCGGCCTGTTCCACGACCTCTCGCGGTGGAGCGGGCGTTGGCTGCCCCGCGAGGTGGCGGTGGTGCTTGCGGCGGCCGCTCTGCTCTGGCCGCTGGCGTTGCCCGGCCGGCTCACCTGGTTGTTGCTGCTCTGGTCGCTGCTGCTCTGGGGCTATGCCTCGGCCAGCGAACGGGTGGTGCTCATCGGTCTCTGGCTGCTGCTCGGCTCGGCGCCGCTGCTGATCGCGGCGCAGGACCGGTCGGTGGCGGTGCGGCTGTCGCCGCCGGTCAAGGCGCTCGAGAGCTTGCGCCAGCGCCGCCTCTACGGCGGGCTGTTCACCGACCTCGGGCTGCTGCGCTCGAGCCTTCCCGACAGCCCCGCGGTCAAGCTGCTGCTGGCCGACGTGCACCGCATGCTGGGGCAGTGGGAGCTCGCCCGTGGGCTCTACAGCGACGTGCTCGCGGTCCAGCCGCAGAATGCCGCCGCCCTGCTCGACCTCGGCGTCTACGCCTACAATCGCGGCGACACCGGCAGCGCCATCCAGTACTTCCAGCAGGCTGCCGCGGCCGATCCGCGCCATGCCGCGCCCGCGCTGTACGACCTCAGCCAGGCCTACAACGAGGGTTATCTCTTCGAGGAGGCGCGCCGCGCGCTCGCGCAGGCCAAGGTGATCGACGCGGAGCGGGTCGATGGCTGGTTGAGCGAGGTCGACCAGGTGCACGTGGTGACCGCCGCCGGCGGCCTGGCACGGATCCCGGACATCGAGGGCAGCCTGATCGGTCCAGCCAGCGGCCTCGACCTGGTGCAGCACGGTGCCGCTGCCATGGCGGTGGCCCTGGGCGCCATCCTGCTGGCCGTCGCGCTGCATCTCGCCAGGCGCCGGTACGGCTACAGCGAGACCCAGCTGCAATGGCGCCTCGGGCATCGCCGCCTCGACCTCTTGCGGCGCGTCCTCGTGCCCGGACTGGCGTCGGCCGAGGCCGGCGACGGCGCCCGCGCGTTCCTGGCGCTGCTGGCGCCGGCGGCGCTGCTCATGCTGCCGCGGTTCGAGCGCCTCGGGTACCGCATTCCCTGGGGGTATGATCCGGGGAACCTCGCGTCATGGACGCTCGTGGTCGCCGGATTGCTGCTCTACGTCGGAGCGAGGCTGCGCTGGGAGCTGCGCAACGCCGTATGAACTGCGCCTGCATCGCCCGCCTCGCCCGCCCCGCCAGGCTCGTGGCACCGAGCATGGTTCGCGCCCGGACGCGGGGCGCCGCCGCCAGGCCGGCGAGGGGCCCGGAGAAGGCGCGCGCGGAGGTCGCTCCCGATGTCGGTTGAAGGTAGCCTGGACCTCTTCAGCCTGCCGGAGATCCTGCAGATGATCTCCCAGCAGGGCAAGACCGGCATCCTGACCATTCAGGGACAGCAGGACATCGTCGCCATCTCGTTCCTCGCCGGGCGCATCGTCGCCGCCGACTCCCTGGCGCACACGGTCGAGGAAGGACTGGCGAAGCTGCTGGTCGGCGAGGGGCTGTTGAGCGCCGCGGAGCTCGCGCGCGCCGGCGCCGAGCACCAGGTCAGCGGCGGCCGCCTCCTCGACCTGCTGGTCGAGCGGCGGTACCTCACCCGCCCGCAGCTGCTCGCCGCCTTGCGCTTGCAGACGATCCGCCAGCTCGAATCGCTGCTGCGCTGGCAGGCGGGCGACTTCAAGTTCTACGGCGGCGACGAGGTGTCCTACGAGGAGGGTTTCCAGCCGATCTCGGTCGAGGACCTGCTGCTGCGGACACTGGCCGATTTCGCCGGCCCGCCGTCGCCGGCGGCGCAGCCGGGGCCACCGTCCGCGGCCGCCGCCGCCACTGGCGGCGGGGGGAC
>DATNKH010000669.1:0-5403 GCA_035603475.1 Thermoanaerobaculia bacterium | reverse complement strand
CGACCAGCAGCCGCTCGGCGCGGCGCCAGACGGTGCGCGGCACGTGCAGCTGGGCGGCGCAAGGGCTGCCGCCGGGAAGATGAGCTACGGAACCAGCTCCGCGGCGCTGCGACGCAGCAGCAGCCAGAGGTCGTCGAGGTGCCGGCGGGTGGTGCGCAGGTTGCCGATCGCCGCGTGCAGGGTGTAGCGGCCGTTCAGCACCGTGTGGGAGAGGAAGAAGGGCCCGGCGGCATTGACCCTGGCGAGCAGCCGCTCGTTCAGCCGGTCCTGGGCGGCGCCGGCGGCCTCCGGCGGCGCCGCCGGCCACGGTGCCGGCTCCGGCTGCGATCCTTGCCCTTGCCCTGCCGCCGCGGGCAGCCGGGCCCGGAAGCACACGACGCTGAACGGCACCGGCGCCGCCAGCTCGAAGGCCGGATCGGCCTCGATGCGGGCGGCCAGCTCGCGGGCCATGGCGCAGTGCTCGCGCAGGCGCTCTCGAAGGCCCTCCACGCCGAAGGCGCGGATCACCATCCAGAGCTTGAGCGCCCGGAAGCGCCTGCCGAGCTGGAAGCCGAGATCCATCAGGTTCGTCACCCCTGCCTCGTCGGTGCGGAGGTATTCGGGGACCAGCGCGAAGGCGGCGCGAAGGTTGGCCACGTCGCGCACCAGGAGCACCGAGCAGTCGACCGGCGTGAACAGCCACTTGTGAGGGTTGACGACGATCGAGTCGGCGCGCGCCAGGCCGGGCATCCGCGCCCGCAGCTCCGGGCAGACCGCCGCCACGCCGGCGTAGGCCGCGTCGACGTGCAGCCACAGACCGTGCTCGGCGCAGAGGTCGGCGATCTCGGGCACCGGATCGACGCTGGTCGTCGAGGTGGTGCCGACCGTGGCGACCACCGCCAGCGGGCGCCGCCCGGCCGCGCGGTCGGCGGCGATGGCCGCCGCCAGGGCTGCCGGCCGCATGCGGAACTCGGCGTCGCTCTCCACCCGCCGCACGTGGTCGTGCCCCAGGCCGAGGACGATCGCGGCCTTGTCGACCGACGAATGCGCCTGGTCGCTGGCGTAGAGGGTGAGCGGCGGCACCTCCGGACGGCCGGCCAGCCCGCGGCTCTGTGCCGCGAGCCCCGGCGCCTGGTGGCGCGCCGCCGCCAGCGCCACCAGCGTGCTGGTCGAGGCGGTGTCGTTGATGTGGCCGCGGAACTCCGGCGGCAGGCCCATCATCTGCCGCAGCCAGTCGCACACCCGCTCCTCGAGCTCGGTGGCGGCCGGCGAGGTGCGCCAGAGCATGGCGTTGACGTTGAGGCCGGCGGCGAGGGCTTCGCCGACGATGCCCGGGGCCGAGCCGGTGATCGCGAAGTAGGCGAGGAAGCCGGGGTGGTTCCAGTGCGTGACGTGGGGCTCGATCAGCCGCTGGTAGTCGTCGAGCAGCACGTCCAGCGGCTGCGGGCTCTCCGGCGGCGCAGCCGGCAGCTGCGCGGCGATCTCCCCCGGCGCCACGCCGGGGAGCACCGGCCGCTCCCCCACCCCCTCCAGGTAGTCGGCGAGCAGGTCGGCGACGCGGTGCATCGCGGCGCGGAACTCGGGGGTCGGAAGGTCCTGGCTCAGCTCACGCCCTTGCGCTTCAGCTCCTCGTCGATGACCTTCGAGAGGTCGTCCGCGGACACCACGCCGGAGACGAAGCGGCCGTTGATGAACATTGCCGGCGTACCGTTGACTCCCGCCTTGGTGCCGGCCTTCATGTCGCTCTGGACCGCCGGCGTCTGCTTGCCCGAATCGAGACAGCTGTTGAAGCTGGCGGCGTTGATGCCGGCGATCCCGGCAGCCTTGGACTTCAGCCCGTCGACCGCCAGCCCGGCCTGGTCCTTGAACATGGCGTCGTGCATCTCCCAGAACTTGCCCTGCTCGTTGGCGCACAGCGCGGCCTCGGCGGCCTTGGCGGCGTTCGGATGCATGGGCAGCGGGAACTGGCGGAAGACCAGGCGGACCTTGTTGCCGTACTTCGACACCACCTGCTCGAGGGTCGGGGTGATCCGCGAGCAGAAGGGGCACTGGAAGTCGGAGAACTCGACGATCGTGACCGGGGCGCCGGCCGGGCCCTTGGCAGGGCCGCTGGCCGCCACGTCCACTCGCATCGGCTCGAGCAGGTAATCGACCTTGTACTTGGCCTCGAGCGTCTTGAAGTACTTGTCACGCGCGTCCTGCTGCCCGTTCTGCGCCAGGTACGCCTTGATCTGCGGCATCACGGATTCCTTGGAAGTCTGCGGCGGTATCCGCGCCTTGTTCTTCTCGTAGAAGGCCTCGGCGTCGGCGTCCGTCACCTCGCCCGGCTTGATGCCGGCGAGCAGCTTGTCCTTGGACACGTGCTGCGCCGCGGCCTCGGCGTCGAGCAGGCGGTCCTGCACCACTTTCTTCAGCTCCGCCTCGACGATCTCGTGCCTGCGCTGCAGGTACTCCCGCTCCAGCTGGTCGAACTGGTCGGAGCCTTCCGCGTGCACGTCTCTGGCGGTGATGGCCTTGCCGTTGACCCGGGCGAGCACCTGGCCGGGGTCATCCTGCGAGCCGGCCTTGGAGCCGTTCTTGTCCTGGGCCGAGCACGCCGGCAGGTAGAAACCGAGAGCCAGCGCCAGCATCAGCAGGCTCGGAACCAGATGCCGCGAAGCGGCCCGCTTGCGATCCGATGCGTCCATGTCCTGTAACTCCTTTTCGACCGTAACTCTAGATACGGCAATGATTTGAGCGATGATACCCGACGGCGCGACAGGCGATTTTAGCACACGGGCCGCCGGCCGGAAGACCCTGGTGGGGCCTGCCGAGCGATCCCGCGTACCTCTCTTACGCACCGCCGGCCCCGTTCGTCTATCCGGGCCGGCCACGAGGCGCCGGAGGGGCCGGAGGGGCCGGAGGGGCCGGAGCGGCCGGAGGGACCGGCGCGAGGGGCGACAGGTGGCGCGACACCAGGCCCTCGAGGATGCGCTCGGCGCTGATGCCGCGCAGCCGCATCGTCGGTCCGGTGAGCAGCGCCTCGGCCAGCGCCAGCCGGGCGGCACGCCATGGCGAGGCGTACGCGGCGCGCGCGGCCGAGGCGGGCTCCGCCTCCGCCGCCGGCTCCGGCAGCGACCGCAGGACGGCGGCCGCGGCAAGCTCCCAGGGACGCCCGGCGCGCGGGTCGTCCCAGCCGCCCGGCGCGCCGCCGGGGCCCCCGCCGCTCCCCTTGCGAGCGGCGCCGCCCGCGCCGCCCGCACCGGCCGCGGCCAGCGCCTCGGCGGCGCTGAGCAGGTACACCGCGGCCCCGGTCTCGGCATAGGCGCCGGCGGCCGCGGCGAAGGCGCGTGCCAGGACCTCGACCCGGTCCGCATCGACGGTCACCGCCGGGCCGAGAAAGACCGCCAGCGAGCGGCTGCGCAGGGTCGGCAGCAGGTCGAGGCGCGAGGGGGCGAGCAGCAGGAAGTGGCGGGGTGCCGAGACGTGCGGCTCCTCGAGGTTCTTGAGCAGCGCATTGGCCGCCTCGCCGCTCAGGCTCTCGGCGCTGGCGATCACGAACACCTGGCCGCGCGCCTCGAACGGCGAGACCTGCGCCACCCGCATCAACTCGCGGGTGGCGTCGACCGAGGTCGCGGTCTTGAGGTCGCGCTCGAGCACCTGGAAGTCGGGATGGAAGGGCGCCGGCTGGGACGAGCCGCCGGCCGCCGCCGGCCAGGCGATGCGCAGGCAGTGACGGCAGGCGCCGCAAGGCCGCTCGGCCGGCGGCGCCGCGCAGAGCAGGTGGCGCGCCAGCTCGACCGCCGCCTGCCGCCGCGCCTCGACGTCGGCGCCGTACAGGATGACGGCCGGGTAGAGCCGGCCCTGGCGCGCCGCCTGGATCGCCGCCGGCAGGTTCATGCGCGCACCACGCCGGCGGGCAGCAGGTCCTCCAGCGCGGCACGCACCTGCGCCGCGGTGCGCGCCGGGTCGCCGCCCGACTCGACGATGCGGAAGCGTCGCGGCTCGCGCTCCGCCTGCTCCAGGAACCCCTGCCGCACCCGCTCGTAGAACGCCAGGTCTTCGGCGTCCAGGCGGTCCGCGCGGTCCGCCCGCCCGCGGCGGCCGGCGGAGACCGCGCGATGCCCGCCGGGGTCGCCGGGGTCGCCGGGGCGGCCGCCGTGACGGCGGGCGCGAGCGGCCGCGGCCGGCAGATCGAACAGCAAGGTCCGGTCCGGTCGCCGGCGGCCGGTGGCCAGCAGGTCGATCTGGTCGATGAGGTCGAGCGGCACGCCGCGGCCGCGCCCCTGGTACGCGCAGGTCGAGTCGGTGAACCGGTCGCAGAGCACGATCTCGCCTGCCGCCAGAGCCGGCTCGATCACCTCGAGCAGATGCTGCCGCCGGCTGGCGAACAGCATCAACAGCTCGACGGTGCCGTCCAGCGCGCCCCAGCGGCGGTCGAGGAACAGCTGGCGCAGCGCGTCGCCCAGCGGCGTGCCGCCGGGCTCGTGGGTCTGGCGGCAAGCGACGCCATGCTGCGCCAGCCACTCCGCGGCGCGCTTCAGATGGGTGGACTTGCCGCTCCCGTCGATCCCCTCGAAGGTGATGAACAGCGGCGACATAGCGGGTCAAGTTACCACGCCGGGCGGCGGGTTCCCGCGCGGGGGGTAGTGTCCTGGCAAGGGAGACCTGGCAACTAGGACACTACCCCTGCATCAGCAGCGCCACTCCCTTGATCACCGCGTAGACCGGCAGCCCGGGCCGCAGCTCCAGGGTGGCGAGCGACTTGCGAGTGATCTGGGCGAGCAGGGTCGCGCCGCCGGCGTCGAGCTTGACCAGGGGCTGGCGCGAGGCGGTGGCGGCGGCTTCGCCGGCCTCGCGGATCTCGACGATGCGGGCCGGGAAGATGTTGAGCACGCTGGTGCGCTCGGGCCGCTCGAGCGCCAGGCTGACGTCGCGCGCCAGCACCCGCACCCGCTGCCGGCTGCCGGGCGCCGCGGCGTGGCGCGGCAGGCTCAGGCGCCCGCCGGCGAAGTCGAGGTAGGTGAGGTCGTAACCGTCGTCGTGCCCCACCACCCGCGCCTCGATCACGACTCCCAGCTCCGCCTCCGGCCCCCAGGGCAGCAGGTCGAGCCGGGTCGACACCTCGATCAGCGGCCCGGCCGCCCGGACGCGGCCCGCCGCCAGCAGCAGCAGGTGGTCGGCCAGCCGGAGGACTTCCGCGGCCGTGTGGCTGACGTAGAGGACCGGGATCCGCAAGCTGGCGTGCAGCCGTTCGAGGTAGGGCAGGATCTCCTCGCGCGCCGCGGCGTCCAGCGACGCCAGCGGCTCGTCCATCAGCAACAGCCGCGGACTGGTCAGCAAGGCCCGCGCGATCGCCACCCGCTGGCGCTCGCCGCCGGAGAGGGCCGCCGGCGCCCGCGGCAGGAGCGGTGCGAGCCCGAGCCATTCGACCGCCTCCTCGAA
>DATNKH010000668.1:0-18759 GCA_035603475.1 Thermoanaerobaculia bacterium | reverse complement strand
GAGCGCCGGAGCCGAGCACCCGGGCGCTGTCCCTTGCCACCGCCGGCCTCTCGGCGATTGGAGGACGAGAGAGATGGCCGAGAGTCCCTACGTCTGGATCGGCGTGGCGGCCGGGGTGTTGTTGCTCATCATCGAGCGCATCGCCAGGCCCCGGCTCACCCCGGCGCAGCGCTGGGCGCTCGCCGCCGGCGCCAACATGGCCCGGGCGCGCGGCGACTCGCTCGACAGCCTGGCGATCGGCATCCCGCGGAAGCAGCTGCGGTCGCAGCTGCTGCAGTGGTGGAACATCAAGGGACCCGAGGACGTGGAGCCGAGGCTCGACTGGCTCGACCGCGAGGGTCACACGCACCAGCTGCGCGCCATGCTGAAGGCCATCGCCGCCGTGCCACAGCCAAAGGTCGACGCCTGGCTCGGGCAGTACGACGAGGACGTGCAGCGCGCGTTCCGGTTCGCGATGCAGCACCGCGAGGCCTTCAAGGACGGCGAGATCGTCGCGTGGGATCTCGAGCGCTTGATCTTCGTGGCCCGCTCCGCGTTCTCCGCCGGCTATCTCGACGAAGCGAAGGCATGGCAACACATCGAGCACGCCGCGCAACGATTGCGGCGCACCTACGGCTCATGGAGCGAGATGTCCGAGAACTACCTGCTGGGCCGCCGCTACTGGGGCGAAGGCGAGGACCTGCAGAAGCACTTCGACGCCGCGGCGCACTGGCTGCTGACCGACAGGAGGAGCCCCTGGCGGCGCCTCGACTGGGGAACCGAGCCGGAGCGCTGAGCCCCTATCCGGCGCCGCCGGCCGCGACCTCCGGCGCCTCGGCGAGATCACCCGACTGCACGTGCCAGAGGTCGGCGTAGATGCCTCCCCGCGCCACCAGCTGGTCGTGGCGCCCCTCCTCCGCCACCCGGCCGTCGGTCATCACCAGGATGCGGTCGGCGTGGCGGATGGTCGACAGCCGGTGCGCGATGACCAGCGCGGTGCGCCCGCGCGTGATGCGGCGCAGGTTCTGCTGGATGGCCCGCTCGGTCTCGGTGTCGACGGCGCTGGTCGCCTCGTCGAGGACGAGGATGGGCGCGTCTTTCAGGATGGCGCGGGCGATCGACAGCCGCTGGCGCTGGCCGCCCGAGAGCTTGACACCGCGCTCCCCCACCAGCGTGTCGTAACCCCGCGGCAAGCCGGCCACGAACTCGTGGAGCTGGGCGAGGGCAGCCGCACGCTCGATCGCCGCCTGCGGCACGTCGCGGGTGCGGTAGGCGATGTTCTCGCCGATGCTGCCGTGGAAGAGATAGACGTCCTGGCTGACCAGGGCGATGTTGTGGCGCAGCTCCTCCAGGGTCAGCTCGCGGATGTCCCTGCCGTCGATCCGCACCGCGCCGCCGGTGACGTCGTAGAAGCGCAGCAGCAGCTTGACCAGCGTCGACTTGCCGGCGCCGGTCGGCCCCGCCACGCCCAGCGTCTCGCCGGGCGCGATGCCGAAGCTCACCCCTTGCAGCACGGCGCCGTCGGCCGCGCCGCGCGGATACTGGAACGCCACGCGCTCGAAGGCGACCTCGCCGCGCACGCGGCCCAGCGGCCGCGGCCGCGCGGGGTCCCGAATCGCCGGCGGCGTGTCGAGCAGCCCGAAGGTGCGGCGCGCCGCCGCCATCGCGCGCTCGTAGTCGTCCAGCGTCGAGCCCAGCCGGGTCAGCGGCCACAGCAGCCGCTCGGTCATCATCGCGAACAGCACCAGCTGTCCCGCCGTGATCGTTCCCGAGCCGTCGAGCACCCAGTAGCTGCCCACCAGCAGCACCCCGGCGAAGCCCAGGACGATGGCCATCCGGATCAGCGGCGTGTAGAGCGCCGCGAGGCGGATGGCCGCGAAATTCGCCTGCCGGTACTCCTCGGAGGCGGCGCGGACACGCTCGGTCTCGAAGGCCTCGGCGGTGAAGCTCTGGACGACCTGGATGCCGGAGATGTTGTTCTCGAGCCGTGCCGCGAGCCCTCCCACGCCGGCCCGCACCCGCCGGTAACGCGGCGCCACCCGGCGCTGGTACAGCAAGCTGCCCCAGAGGATCAACGGGATGGGACCCATGCCGACCAGGGTCAGGCGCCAGGAGAGGGGTGTCATCACCGCCACCGAGAAGACGATGAGCACCGCGAGCTGCAGCAGCTCGTTGAAGCCGGTGTTGAGGAAGCGCTCGAGCTGGTTGACGTCGTCGTTGAGCATCGCGAGGATCTCGCCCAGCCGGTGGTCCTCGAAGAACGCCATCTCGCGCGCCTGGATGCGCTGGTAGGCCTCGAGGCGCAGGTCGTGCTGCACGCGCTGGGCGAGCCGCATGAACCCGGCTTGATACGCCCACTGGAAGAGGCTCTCGAAGGCGAAGATGGCCACCGCCAGGCAGGAGAGCGCCACCGCCATTCGCCAGGGGTCGGAGCTGCCGGCGAGCCGGGCGATCCAGGAGGGCGGCGCGCCGCGCAGCGAGTCGATCACCCAGCCGACCAGCAGCGGCGGCATCAGGTCGAGGATCTTGTTGAGGATCGATGCGCCACTGGCCAGCCAGAGGCTGCGCCGGTAGCGGCGCAGGTAGCCGAACAGCCGCGCCATCGGCCGCGCCGCTTCCAGCGGACCGGCGGCCGCGGCCGGGGCCGGGGCCGGGGCCAGGGATGAAGCGGCCGGGGAGGAAGCGGCCGGGGATGACGAAGCGGGAGGTTCCATTCGTGTCCGGCTGGCGGCCCGCGGGATCAAAGCGCCGAGCCGGCGAGCGAGCGGGTCACCGGCGCGCCCGGGCGAACATCTCGGCGTTGCGCTCCCGGCTCTTGCCTTTCGGCACGCTCAGGTTCTGCCAGCCGGCGCCGGCGAAGTGCTTGGCCAGCAGCACCAGCTGGCCGACGTGTTGCGCTTGGTGCGACAGCTGGCGGTGGATGGCCTCGGGCACGCTTTGCGGCTCGCCGCGCAGGTGGACCGTGCGCAGGAGATCGCCGGCGGTGAGACCGCCGAGCGCCGCGAAGAGCCGGCCCCAGCCCTCTTCCCATCGCGCCAGCAGCTCGGCGCGGGCGTGCCCCGGCTCGAGCTGGCCGGCCTCGAACTCGCGGTCGCGGTCGCGATCGGGCTTCTCGCCGTCCGTGGTCAGGAAGTCGGTCCAGCGGGAGCGGAGATTGCCGGCCATGTGCTGCAAGAGGACCGCGATGCTGTTGCTCTCCGGGTCGAGCGTGGCAGCCAGGTGCTCGTCGCTCACCTGCGCCAGCGCCCGGTCGGCAAGCTGCTTGAGCATGCGGAACTGCGCCGCGATGTCCTCGAGATAGATCGTCGCCAGGTCCTGTCCGCTGCCGCTCATTCGATCTCCCGTTCCGCCCGGCGTGACGAGCGCCGCCGTGCCGATCGGCGCCGATCGCGCCGGGGGCCGGCGGCGCCTGCATGGCCCGGGCAGGCCAACCGATGATAACGCGCCTCGCCGCGGGTGGGGGGACAGCGAGCGGGGACGAGTGGCGGCCCCGTCCTGCCAATCGTCCGGCACTACGTTTCTATAGATGCGAATATCCTCAGTTGTCTAGAGGCGCATCTATCGCCGCGCGGGCGACGCGCGGCCACCTTCGGCCACGCTCACGTCCCGCCCGGCCCAGGAGGTCTGCAATGTCGCCAACACCCCTACCCCCTAGCCCTCGCCGCGTGCGGCCGTGGCTTGCCGCAGCGCTCATGATGACGATCTGGCTGTCGTCAACCCCCGCACGTTGCGAGCCCGGCCCCGGCATCGCCCAGCTGGCCGCCTCCACCCTGACCGGACCTGCCTGGCACTGGCTGCAGCTGGCGTGGGCCGGACTGCAATCCTGGGGCCCCGGCGGCGCTCGCGATGGGCAGGCCTTCCGACCGGCGATTCGCCTGACCGCCGGCGGCTGGCAAGGCGCCGGCGGTGCCGGCGTCGCGGCCCCTGACGACGCCGGCACCGGCGGCAATGCCGGCGACGGCTCGGGCTCAGGCGACGGCGGAGCCGGAGGCGCCGATCCGAACGGCTGAGCCAGGGTGACCGGTTTCCCCGGGACCGGCCCCCCGGCCGTGTCCCGGGGGCGCCCAAGGTTTCGCTGGCCCATGTGGGAAACTGACCCACTACCAACTGCCGAGAGGCAGGTGAATTACACATGCGAAGGTGCTAAGATGGGCGCCCCTGGAAGACGACCGGCACGGATACCGGCGGGGATACCAAAGTGACCGATCATCCAAGCCCGGACCTGCTGCGGCGGTTCGCGATGAGCGACCTCGCCGCCGCCGAAGCCGAGGCCATCGCCGTCCACCTGCGGCGCGGCTGTGCCCGCTGCCGATCCGAGGTCGAGCTCCACCTGCCCCTCGAGCTCGCCCAGGCGGCGGCCCCCGCCGTGCCTGCCGAGGCCGGTGGCCCCGCCGAGGCGACCGGCGCCGCCGACTCCGCGGCTCCAGCCGCTTCCCCACCGGCGCCGCTCGACGCCTACGACCGGGCGATCGAAGCGGCCCTCGCGTCGGTGCGGCTGCACGGCACCGCTGCCGTCGAGGTGCGACGGCGGACGCACCAGATCCTGGCCGAGCTGCGCGCCGGCGACACGCCGGAGCTGCCGCCGCCATCGCCCGAGGCGACGCCGCCCTTGCGAGGGCCGCGACTTCCGCGAGGACCGGCGGGGGCGGCGGCAGCCGGCAGAGGCGCGGCGACGGCCGCGACCGCCACGCCGCGGCGGTTCCCGCTCTTCGACGCGGCGCTACGCTACAGCTGGGAGCTGCGCCAGGACGACCCCGCGCGCATGATCGAGCTGGCGCGCTTCGCGACCCGGCTTGCCCCCACTCTCGGCGAGGATGGCTACACCCCGGCGCAGGTGGCGGATTTCGGGGCCCGGGCCTGGGGAGAGCTCGCCAACGCCTACCGCATCGGCGAGCAACCGGCCCTCGCCGACGAGGCCATCGCCACGGCCTTCGAGCACCGGGCGCGCGGCACCGGCGACGAGCTGCTCGAGGCGCGGCTGCTCAGTCTGCAGGCTTCGGTCCTCGGCAGCCGCAGCCGCTTTCGCGCCGCGCTCGAGGTGCTCTCCCGGCTGCGGGCGATCCACCTGGGCCGGGGCGACCGGCATGGCGCCGGCCGGGCGCTGGCCCAGGCCGGTTACTACCTCGGCTACTGGGGCCTCTCGGAGGTTGCCCTGCGCACCGTGGGCGAGGCCATGACGATGATCGACGCCGACGTCGATCCCGACCTGTACCTGAACACTCTGCAGACCTACATCGACCTGCTGATCGACTGCCGCCAATTCCAGGAAGCCCGTGAACAGCTCCGGCAGCACCGCAATCGCCTGCTCGCCGGCCAGGGACTGATCGCCCGCGTGCGCCTCAAGACCATCGAGGGCCGCCTCGAGGTGGGCCAGGGCAACCTCGAGCGGGCGGCGCGGGCCTTCACCACCGCTCGCCGCCGCTTCCAGGGAGCAGGCTCACGCCGGCTGGCAGCCCTGGCGGGCCTGGAGCTCGCCGCCGTGCGCATGCGCCAGGGACGTTTCGGCGAAGCGAACCCGCCAATCGAGGAAGCCCTCGACGAGCTGGTCGCCGTCGACGCGGCAGGCGAGGCCCTGACCGCCTTGCAGCTGCTGCGGACGAACCACGGCATCTCCAACCTCACCGCCACGCAGGTCCAAGACGCGGCCGACGTGCTTCGGCGTTCCAGCCGCTCCGAGCCGGGGGGACGGTAGGAGCGCAGATTCTGAACGCGAGTTGCTCAGCAGCGGGCGCACGCTCGATATTCGTCTCCCCTTCGAGTCAGGCAGCTGCACTACGGGAACGCTGGCTCGCGATCTCTTCCGCGTAGGCACGACGTCGCTTTCTGCTCGATACACCCGCCTGTTCAGGCCGACCGGGGCATGGAAGGGAATCGGGATCGGCGCGGGAATGTGCCGGCGACTGCGGGCGGTTGGGCGGTCAGATGGACCTGATGGACCACTCTCCCAAGGTCTTCCTGCTGTCTCCCGCCATTGCCACGGGCCGGCGCGCCCTGCAGCTCGCCGCGCCGCGCGCGGGCTTCGCTGCCGCCGGCCGGCTGCGCAGCCCCGAGGGGTTGCCGATCGGCGAAGCGTTCTGCTTCATGAGCGCGCTCTACTTCCGTGGGAAGCTGGCGTACGCTCGCCGCTTCGCGTCCTCCCGGGCGGAACCCCCGGTACTGCCGGAGCTGCCCGGGTGCGGCGGCCAGGAATCCAGGGTGGACCTGCAGCTGGTCCCCGCTGCAGGCTCCATCCTGATCATCGCTCCCGGGTTCGGGCTGGTGACTCCGGAGTGGCCGCTCACCGCGGACAGGCTGCGCAGGCTGGCGTGCACACCCGTCGATCCGGCTCGCCGCGGCTACAGCGCACCGCTGCGCCGCCACGCGCGCGAGCTCGCCGCGCGGCTCCCGGCTGCCGCTCGCATCGTGCTCCTCGGCAGCATCGCGACTGGCAAGTATCTCGACCTGCTGCTCCCGATCCTCGGCGAGCGCCTGCTCTTCCCCCGCGCCTTCGCCGGCACCGGCGACATGCGCCGCGGCGCCATGATGCTGCGCGCCGCCGCCAGCGGCGAGGAGCTCGAGTATGCCGCCGCCTTCCGCACGGCCCGCGTCTCCGCGCCATCATGACAAGGAACGGCGCAGCGGGAGGACCGTCCCTCCCCCTGCTCCGTCTCGTCGTCTCGCCTCAAGCGCGAGCTGACACGTCCGCTGCTCCTGAAGCTTAGCGGCCGGCCTTGGTCTTGTCCGCCTTGGTCTCGTCGACGACGCTGAAGCGCTCGGTGTCGACCTTCTGGCCGTTGATCAGAAGATCGGCGTGGTAATCGCCAAGTCCCCAGCCGCCATTGTGGCCGGAGGCGAAGTGCATCACGCTGTCACCTGGCTTCACCTGCAGCTGATCGCTCAGCAGCTTCTGGTTGTTGGGTCCGTACCACTCGATCTCGATGTTGGTTCCCTCCGGCGCGCTGCCGCTCCGGAAGACGACGTAGATCGGCTGCCCGGGGACGAACTTCTTGCCTTCCTCGCCGGCGGCGATGGTGCCGTCGGCGCCCAGCTGATGGCCCACCTTCACGTCACTGATGGCGTCGGCGGGCTTGGTGGCCGTGTTCTCCGCGTTCTCCGGTGCGACGACACTGAAGGGCTCGGTGGCGACCTTCTGGCCACCCACCGAGATATCGAGATGGTAGTCACCCGGGGCCCAGCCGCTGGTGTCCTTCGAGTTGAAGGTCATCACCGACTCACCGCGCGACACCATCTTCTGGTCGCTGCCGAGCTGCTGGCCGTTCGGTCCGTACGAGTCGACCGTCACCGGGGTGCCGGCCGGCGCCTTGCCGATCATGAAGGAGATGAACACCGGCTGGCCGGCGGTGAAGCGATTCCCTTTCTGATCGCCGGCGATGGTGCCGTCGGCGCCGAGCTGATGACCGAGCGTGACCTCGCCGATGGCTGCCTTGGCCTGGCTGGGGCTCATGACGCCGTTGTTGTCGGCGGCGGCCTGGTCCTGGGAATGGCATCCTGCCGCCGCGATCCACACCGCTACGAACAGACACGGGATCATCCATTTGAGCGTCTTCATCTGCAACCTCCTTGAAGTGAGTGAGATGCGAGCGCGTCCGAGGCAAGCGGCGAGCACGCTCAAGGAGCCCGGCCGCTTCGGATCTGAAAGGTAGCAAGTCACGTACCAGACCGGCGCGCGGTGCGGCAAGATCCACGCCAACCCCGGGCCGATCCCGTCCCCGCGGAGCACCGGAATCCGCATCTATCTGCAAGGAGAGTGGGGATAGAATGCGCCCCACTTCGAGGACCTTCTCATGGCTGATCGTGGCAGGGTGGCGTCAGGCCGCTCCCTGGACAGGACTATGCGCTCGCAACGCCGCGCCAGGCGGCGAATCTCGATTCCGTGGCGCGGCGGGGCCGGCACCGGCGCCGCCGACGGCCGCGGCCCTCTTCAACGCCTGCTGCTCGGCGCCGCGCCGCTGCTCGCGGTGCTGGCGCTGGCCGAGGCGCCCGGCATCGGACCCGGCTGGGCTGCGACGCCGGCGCCCATCGGCGCGAACGGCAAGGCCGCGGCGACCGCCGTCGCCGGAGCCGGGGAGCATCCCGCTGGATCAGGCTCGGCCGAAGGCGAGGCCGCCGCCGCGGGACAGGCACGGCTGCGCCGCAGCGAGGTTCCAGCCGCCGGCCGCCAGGAGACCATCCTCAGCGTCGAGCGCTTCGGCCGCTACTCGGTGCGCGCGGCAAGCCGCCAAGGCACCGCGGTACGGGTGATCGACCGCATGGCGGGAGAGCTGGGCGCCGCCGGCGAGGCCGGCCGCGAGAACGGCCGCATCGATCTCTTCCTCGACCGCGGCGACTACCAGGTGGTGACCGAGAGCCACGTTCACGGCGAGGGCACGGCGAAGCTGTCGGTCGAGCCGTTCCGCGACGCCCACGACGCCCCCAACGCGAGCGTCGCGAGCACCGCGCGGGGCCCCGCCGCGCCCGAGCTGGTCGAACGCAAGCTCGTCACGGAGACCCTCGACGACCTGCGCCAGCTCCCTTACTGGCTGCGGCTCGCGGACCGCCGCGAGGTGCGCCTCGAGGCGGCGGGGCGCAACCTCGCCGACCTGCGGTTGTGGCGCGACGGCAGCTGGCTCGAGGACGTCGAGCCGAGCTGCGGCGCGATCCAGCCGGTGACCGGTCAGCCCCTGCTGCGCTGCGAGATCGCCGCCACGCTGCCGGCCGGTCTCTACCTCGTCACCCTGTACGGCGGCCCGTCGCAACCCTGGTCCGAGGACGCCGCCGAGCATCCGCTCTACCTGCGCTGGGGCTATCCCCAGCTCGCCGACGCCGGCCGCCGGCGCTACCAGGTGAGTCCGTTCGGCGAAGACCGCTTCGAGCTGCCCGCCAACGTCAACTACGTCCGCATCGAGCTGCCGCAGGCTCGGCCGGCGTGGCTGACCGCCGGCTGGGCACCGTCGGGGCGGCTGCTGACGGAGCTGGCCGCAGCCGGCGCGGCGACCGCCGAGGTGAAGAAGAATTCGGTGCCGCCGGTGGCCGCCGTGCGGGTGCCGGAGAGGCCTTCCGCACGCGCCGAGGAGGAGACGGGGCGGCGGAGCGGCGGGGCCACGCCGGCCCCTGCCGCCCGCGGCGCCGAACCGTCGATCGCCGACGAGACGGAGGGCCAGGCCGGCCAGGCCGGCCAGGCCGGGGACGGCACGCCCGCCGAGGGCGGCGAAGGCAGTGCGGCTGCCGGCGGCGACACCCTCTCGAATGCCGGCGCCGCGGCGATGCCGGCCGGCGCCCCAGGCTCGGCGGACGCGGGCTCGGCGGCCAATGACGCCGGCGCGGACGAGACGGCGCAGGAGACCGCTCCCGGCGCCGCGATGCCGGAACCGTCCGGCGCCACGGAGGCCGCGCTCCCCGCCCCGGCGGGCGGCGGCGAGGAGATGGCCGGCGCCGCGGCGGACGAGACATCGGCCGGCGCGCCCCAGGCCGTGCAGCCGCCGGCAGAGGAGGCGCCCGCGGCGGGCGCTGGCGATGGCGAGACGGCCGAGACCGCCGAGACCGGCAGCGAGGCCGCCGGCAACGAGGCGAACGGCGCGCAGGGACAGGCGGCGAGCGCCACCGCCGCCCCGGGGCACGGGGGCCCGCGCCTCTGGGTGTCGGTGCGCGGCACTCCCGGCCAGCTTTACGTGCTGCAGCACTTCGAGCAGAAGGACGTCTACACCTTCCGCACCGATGGGCGCTACTGGGTCTCCACCGTGCATTCCGGCGACCCGCGCGATTCCGTGGACGCCACCGCCATCCTGACGTCGCGGCCCGTCGACGGCAGCGAGCGCGAGCGCCCGGAGAAGGCCGCGGCGGTGCCGATCGACAGCCAGCACGCCTGGGCACGGCGCTTCAACCTGCTCGGCCGCCTGGAGCTGTTCCTGGAGGTGGGCGAGCAGGGCACGTACGAGGTGGTGGCCGCCGGCGGCGGCCGCTTCCGCATCGAGCCTTTCCTGACCTCGCGGCCCGCGGACTACAAGGAGCCGGACTTCAAGCGCAGCGGCTCGCGCTGGGAGCTCGATCGGGGCCTTTACGTCCTCACCGCCGAGCCCTTGCGGCGCGGCGGCATCGTCACGATGGGAGTGCGCCCGGCAGGCAAGTTCGCGGACCTGGTGCGGCAGGCCGCGGCGCCGGGCGCCGAGCGCGACCCGGTGCGGGCGTCGGCGCGGTTCGTCGAGTTGCCGCTGCAGAGCGACCGGCAATACACGCTCCACGTCAACCGCCAGCCTGGAGTCGAGGCCGGCGTCGTCCTGCGCCCCTGGCCGGTCGATCTCGGCCAGCCGCTGCCGGTCACCCAGCGCCCCGGCGAGGTCCTGGCGCTCAACTTCACGGCCGCGGCGGCCGGAACGCTGCGCGCCGAGGCGGAAGACGGCCAGCTCCTCGAAGCCATGGTCGACGGCGGGCCCTGGCAGACCGCGGTCGCGGTGACGGCCGGCGGCCACCTGGCGCAGATCCGCCAGCCTGCCACCCTTCCAGGCGCTCCGGGCGCCGGCACGGTGTCCTACTCGCTGTGGGTCGAGCCCCAGGAGCTCGCCGCCGCCGCGCCGCTGCCGCCGCTGCCGGCCGCTGCGCTCGCCGCGCTGCCGAAGTTCCCGGAGCTCCGTCCCGGCTCCCCCCGCTTCATCGACCTGGCTCGCGGCGCCGGCGCCACGTACGTGGTGAAGGTGGACAGGCCGGCCCTCTACCAGTTGCAGACCACCGGCGTGCTGGCGACCCGCGCCGCCCTGCGCACCCGCACGGTCACCAGCCTGGCGGCGGGCAGCGCCAACGGCGTCGGCCGCAATGCCCTGGTGCGCCAGTATCTCCGGGAGGGGGACTTCCAGGCGACGGTGACCGCGGAGGGGCGGTCCCAGGGACACCTCGGGGTGGAGCTCCGGACCACGCAGCTGATCGACGGCGGCGAATTGCGCCCCGACGCGCCGGCGCGCATCACCATGCCCGCCGGCCAGGGAGTGGTCTATCGCTTCACCATCGTGCAGCCGGGCGAGTACCGCCTGCTGGCCATGGGCCTCGGCTTCGTCTACGGCTGCCGGCTCGAGGATGCCGGCGGCTGGCCGATCGCGCCGCCGAACATCCCGGCCGACCTCAGCCGGCAGCTGGCGCCAGGCGCCTATCGCCTGGTGCTGCTGCCGCAGCCGATCGCCGGCCGTGCCGTCACCCTGCTCAGCCGCCGGCGGGAGGCGCCGCACTTCGCGGGTCACGGGCCGCATCCGCTGCCGCTCGGCACCACGGTGACGCACCTGTGGCGCGAGCCCGAAGGCGTCGCCTCCCAGCAGGAAGAGCAACCGGCCCAGCGGCCGCCCGATCTCTGGCGCTTCGACCTGCCGGCCGCGGCGACGGCCACGATCACTCTCGACGCCGAGATGCAGGGAACGCTGACCCGCCTCGACGCCGACGGCGGCGGCGCTGGGACGGAGAAGGCCGAGGCGGGTGCGGCGCCGGCCGAGCTGGGGCAGGTGCCGCCGGGGCGCGCCCTGTCGCTCGAGCTCGCTGCGGGCCACTACCAGCTCGCGGTGGTGTGCTCGCGGCGCAACAGCCTGGTGCGCTACCGGGTGCGGGTCGCGACCGCGGAGCTGGTGGACGGCCAGGAGCCGCTGCTGACCGCGCCGGTCACGCTGAAGGTCTCGGTCGGCGGCGCCGGGCTGGTCGAGATCTCCTCCTATTCCGCCGCCGACGTGCGGGCTCGCCTCTACACCGCCGACGGCCGCCTGGTGGCGGACGAGGACGACCGCCCGGACGACTGGAACTTCCTGATCTCCGAGCGGCTGCCCGCGGGCCGCTACCGGCTGGAGATCGAGCCGGTGGGACGCCGCAGCGCCAAGCTCCGGCTGTCGATGCGCACCGCCGCCGAGGTGGAGGACCGGCCCCTGGCGCTCCCCTATCGCGGCGACGTCGAGCTGGCAGGCGAAGTTCGCCTGCTGCCGCTCGTCCTGGCGCGCCAGGCCGATCTGCTGCTGGTCGCCGCCCGCTCCCAGGAGAACGTCGGCCTGGGCCTCGAGGTCCGGGAGGGAGCAGGCTGGCGCCTGCTGGGCAGCAGGACCGGCCGCGAGCCGCGGCTGGAGCTGCCGCTGCCGGCGCCGGCCCGCGAAGAGCGCGCCGCGAACGCCGGGGCGGGCACTCCGAGCATGCCGCCCGCGGCCAGGTACCGCGTGCGGCTCTGGTCGCTCGAGCGCCGCGGCGCTCCGGTGCGCCTGGCAGCCGCGGCCGTCACCGCTCCCCGCATCCGCGAGGGGCAGCTCGCCAAGGGCGCCATTCTGCCGCTGGTGCCGGCCGTCGAGCCGCCGCTGGCGCCCCTCGCCGCCGCCGTGATCGAGCTCCGGCAACCCGGCCTGGTGCGCTTGCAGCTTGCCGGCCGGACGGAGCGCCCCGGCGAGACCAGGCGGACCACGCCCGCGGACGGGCCCATCCCGCCGGCATCGCCGGCATCGGTGGCATCGGTGGCACCGGCGAAGCGGTCGCACGCCGGCAGGCACCGCGGCGATGATGACGATGACGCGGAGGGCGGCGGAGCGGACGCCGGTGCTCCGGACGGCGGCGACACCGGCGATCACCGCGAAGGCTGGCGCGCCAGTTCCGTGGCCGGCCAGGTCCTGGCGCCGCTCTCGAGCGTCGAGCGGGTCACGCTGGGCGCTCTACGGCAGAGCGGCGGCACGATCTGGCTGGTGGCCGAGGCGCCGCACGGCGCCCCGCGGCTGCGCGGCGAGCGGCTCGCGCTGGCATCGGGCCTGGACCGTGCAGTCAGGTTCCATCTCCCCGAGCCCGCGGCGCCGCTCCAGCTTCCCCTGCCGCCCGCGCCGCCCTCGCAGCCCTCGCCGCCGTTGTCGTCGGTCCTGCCGGCACCGGCGGAGCTGCCGGCACTGCCGGAGATGCCGGCACTGGCGGAAACCATCAGCTGCGATCTCGACCGCGGCCGCGGCCAGGCCGGTGGCCCGGTGCTCGCGATGGTCACGGCGCTGGCCGGCCAGCCGGCGGTCCAGGTCGTCGACGCGGCTGCGACCGGCGCCCCATCGGCGGGCAGGGCGGGCAGGGCCGGCAGGGCCGGCATCGCCGGCGCGGCCGGCGCTCTCGCGGGCGCCGGGGCAGGCGCGGCCGCCATGCTGGCGATCGGTCCGCGCTCGGCGGTGTCGGTGGCGCTCTCGCCGCGCCAGCCGTCGGCGGAGGTCTGGGACGCCGATCCCGGCCCGAGCGGAGCGGCGGCAGCGCCGGAGGTGCGCCTGGCGCAGCTCAGCTTCTCGCCGCCGCGCCCGGAGACCGCCACCTGGGGGGTCACGGGTGGCTCGGTGTCAGGGCTGGAGGCACGGCAGTTCGAGCTGCCGCCCGGCGCCAAGAAGATCCGCCTCAGCCTGGGTCCGGCGCTGGTCGCCGTGCTCTCGGACGGCGACACCGCCACCAGCACGCATTGGCAAGGTGGACTGCCCTTCGAGGAGCTGCTCGACGGCGGTGCCACCCGCCTGACCCTGTTGCACACCGCCTCCGGCTCCGATCCCTTCACCTTCGAGCTGCTGCCGCGCGCCGCCGGCGAGGAGGAGCTGGTGTTGCCGTCCGCGACGCCCTTCGTGCGCTCCTTCGACCGCGCCGGCACGCTACGGCTGCGGCTCTCTCCCCTGCCGGCAGGCACGGCCGCCGCGGCAAGCCCTGGCAGAGAACGGCGCGACCAGCGCGAGGAGCCCCAGCGGCGCGAGCGGCGCTATCGCGTGTGGAGCGCTTCGCTCGACGACGCCGGCGAGCTCGGCCGGTCGCCCGCCGCGGCCCCGGGCGCCGAGAACGGCGCCAGCCGGGGCAGCACGGCGGTGAATCCCGATGCCGCCGATGCCGCCAATGGCACCAATGCCTCCCATGCCGCCGATGTCGCGCTGATCGACGGTGCGGGCCACGTCAGGCGCGGCGCCGAGCTCGCCGGCGCACCCGGCGGCTACCTGCTGATCCGCCATGGCCCCGGCGTCGTCGCGGCCTGGGTGGCCGGCCTGCTCGAGCCCGGCCCTGAGCGGACGGCCGGCGAGAAGGGCTGGCAGGCGCCGCTCGCCGCCCCCGCCACGGCCGTGACGCCCCCGGCCACCGTGCCGCTCGCCGGCCGCTTCGTCCACCTGACGCTCGCCGCCCGCGAGCCGGCGGTCCTTCACCTCCGCGCCGCCGCGCCGGCCCTGACGCTGCTCGCAGGCACCGGCGGCGAGACCGTCGCCATCCATCCCGCCGGCGTGCGCCTCGACGCCTACCTGCTGCCCGGCGTGACGCACCTCGGCTTCAGTGCGCTCGGAGAGGGCGAGCTCGGCGGCTTTGCCGAGCTCACCACCACTCCCGTGACACCCACCGGCGAGGGGCTGGGGCCCGAGGTCCTGCTGCCACCCGGCGACACGCGCTGGTTCTCGTTCCACGTCGCTGCCCGGCGGCGGGTCGGCTGGGGCGCGGCCGCCGGCGCCGAGCGCGTCTCCTGCCGCCTGCTGCAAGCCGACGGCCGCGCCGTCACGCCCGGTTCGCCGGGCGGCCAGGGCGCCGCGGGAACCTCGCGCACCACCGGCAGCGCGCGCCCGCAGGTCCTGGCGGGGCCGGGGGCCCCGGTGCCGCCGGCGCCCCCCGTGCCGTCCGCGGTCACCGCGCGGGCCGACATGCTGCAGATGGCGGAGCTCGAGGCCGGCGACTACCTGCTCGTGTTGACCGCGCCCCCCGACAGCGCGCCGCTGCGCGTGCGGCCGGTGGTGGTCGGGCTCGACCTTCCCGACACCGGCCCACCACCCGAAGTCATCCGTCACTACCTGCAAGAGGCCGGCGCGATCCCCGCCGCCGATCCCGGGAGTCATCCATGAACCTCCACCGCAGGCCTCCCCTGCGCCAAGGCCAGCTGCAGCACGACGCGGCAGCTCCGGCCGGCGACGGCCATCACCGCTCGTCGACCGCGCGCCGCCGCCGCGGGCTGGCCGCCGCCCTGCTGTCGTCGCCCCTCATCCTGCTGGCCGCCGTCGCCGGCCTCCTGCCGGCCGGACCTCCGCCCGCCGCGGCCTCCCAGAAGACCCCGGCGCCCGGCGCGGCCGGCACCTCGACAGCGCCGACAGCGCCGGCGACTTCGGCAACTCAGCCAAGTCCGCCAGGCAAGCCTGCCTCCGCCGCCGCCGCCGGCGCGCCCTCGGCGGCCGGTCCGGGCGCCGGAGCCAAGGCCGCCCGCACGACCGGTACATTCGGCCAGCCCCGTCACGGCCGCCCGGTCGTGGTGCCGGACCACTTCCTGCGGCGCTGGGACCCGGTGACGGTCTTCTTCGACCGCGACCTCGGGCCGGCCCGCGGCGGTCCCGAGGACGACCCGGGCCGCTGGGTGAAGGTGGCGCCCCGCCATCCGGGGGCCTTCCGCTGGCTCGACGCCCGCACGCTGCAGTTCACTCCGGCCGAGCCCTGGCCGCCGCTCACCCGCTTCACCTGGACCGCCGGCGCGGTCACGACGCCGCTCGACACGCTGATGTCGCCGCCCACCTCGATGCTGCCGGCGGCAGGCGCCGAGGGGCTGGAGCCGGTGCGCACCGTCACCCTGGTGTTCCCGGAGCCGCTCGACGTCCAGGCGCTGCGGCGCATGCTGACCATCGAGCTGCGCCCGCTCCCAGGCACCGGGGCCGACAGCGCCCCGGCCGGCACCATCGGGGCCGGCGAAGGGATGGGCGCCGGCGCCGCGGCTGGCCGCAGGGGGGCGACCGGCGGCGCCGGCCGCCCGCCGGCGGGGGCCGCGCCGGAGACCGCCCGCCTGCTCACCGCCCAGGACTTCCAGATCAAGGCCCAGGAGCGCGGCGCGCGCTCCGATCCCGCCGCCTACGTCGTCACCCTGGCGCGGCCGGTGCCGCTCGGCACCCGCGCGGTGCTCCACTTCCGCCTGTCGCTCGCGGAGGAAGCTCCCGAGTCCGCGCTCGACCTCGCCTTCCAGACGGCCGAGCGCTTCCGCGTCACCGCCCTCGGCTGCCCGGGAGCGCAGGCGCCGATCGCCTCCTCGGGCTCGCGCTACAGCCGCGAGCAGGCGCTGCGCTGCAGCCGCGAGGCGCGGCAAGTCAGCGTCGAGTTCTCGGCGACCCTGCCGGGCGAGCTGTCGCCCGTCGCGGCGCGCAACCTGGTGCGCTTCGAGCCGGCGGTGCCGGGGCTCACCTTCGCCGCCTCCGGCCGGCAGCTGATCGCCAGCGGCGACTTCAGCCGCGACACCCTGTACCGGGTCTGGCTGTCGCCCTCGGGCCCCGCCGGCGGCACCGTCGGCGGCAGGGCCGGCGGCATCGCCGACGGTTTTATCGACAGCAAGGGGCGGCCGCTCGAGGTGCGCGGGCAGAGCGAGGTCTTCGTCACCTTCCCGCAGCTCTCCGGCTTCCTGCGCTGGACGGCGAGCCAGGGGATCGTCGAGCGCTTCGGCCCCCGGCAGCTGCCGCTCGAGGGGCGCGGCTTCGAGCGCGTCGATCTGCGCATCTATCCGGTCGATCCGCTGAATCGCTCGTTCTGGCCCTTCCCGGACGCCCCGGTCGCGCTCGACGAATCCACCCGGCCACCCGGCCCGGGCGAGGAGCCGGAGCCCTGGCAGGCGCCCGACCAGGAGGTGAACGCCGCCGCCCTCACCCGCTACCTGCGGGCGCTGGGCTCGCCGCCGGTGTCGGAGCTGGTGGCGCTGCCGCTGCGCCGCGCCGGCGCCACCGCCCGCTTCGGCCTCGACCTCGCGCCGCACCTGGCGCGCCTCTCGGGCCCCGACGCTCCCGGCACCTACGTGGTCGGCATCCGCCGCCTCGACTCGAAGCGCCGCTTCTACATGCGGCTGCAGGTCACCGACCTGGCGCTGACCGCGGTCGAGGAGCCGCGCGCGGTGGTCTTCGCGGTGACCTCGCTGGCCACCGGCTCGCCGGTCCCCGGGGCCCGCGTTCGCGTCGAGGGCACCGTGGACCGCGGCGACCAGGCGCGCTGGGAAGCCCTGTTCGAAGGCACCACCGACGCCGGGGGCCGCGTCTCGTGGCAGGCCCAGGGACACCGCGGCCGCCAGGCCGGAGCTGTCGTGCGGCGGGTCGTCGCCCAGCTCGGCCGGGACACGCTGGTGCTCGACCCCAGCCATCCCCCGGACGGCTACGGCGACGGCCAGTGGCGGCCCCGCCACGAGAACTGGCTGGGCTGGACCCAGCAGGATCTCGGCTCGCGCACTCCGGCGCCCGAGGTCCTCTGCCACATCTTCACCGAGCGGCCGGTCTACCGCCCCGAGGAGACGGTGCACATCAAGGGTTACCTGCGGCAGCGCGACGGCGGCCACCTGCGCCCGATCGCCGAGCCGGGAGTGGTGGTGGTCGACGGCCCCGGCGACCTGGTCTGGCGCCTGCCCGTCACGCTCACCGCCGAGGGCTCCTTCTATCACTCGTTCAAGCAGCCCAAGCTGCCGACCGGCGTCTACACGGCGAGCCTCGAGACCGCCCACGAGACCTCCTACGGCAAGGTGTCGTTCCGCATGGAGGCCTACCGGCTGCCGAAGTTCGAGGTGCAGCTCCATGCCGCCGAGGTCGTGCCGCTCGATCGCGAGTTCAAGGTCGGCCTCACCGCCCAGTACTATGCCGGCGGCCGCGTCACCGCGCGTCCGATCGCCTGGCGGGTGACCCAGTTCCCGTACAGCTGGACGCCGCGCCGGCTCTCGGGCTTCCTCTACTCCTCCGACGGACGCTTCTCGCACACCGACCGCTTCCTGTCGACGCCGCGGCTCGAGCGCCAGGACACGACCGACGCCAGCGGCGCCGCCAACCTGGTGCTCAACCCGGCGGTCGAGCCGACGGCGCAGCCCCGCACCTACGTGGTCGAGGCGACGATCACCGGCGCCGACGACCAGACGGTGACCGCCGCCCGCGCCATCGTCGCGCTGCCGCCCTTCGTGCTCGGCCTCAAGGTGCCGCGCTACGTCGAGCGGGCCACCCGCATCCAGCCCGAGGTGGTGGTGGTCGGTCCCGACGACAAGCCGCTCGCCGGCCAGGCGGTCACCGTCCGCCTGCTGCAGCGGCAGTGGCACTCGCACCTCCAAGCTTCCGACTTTTCGAACGGCGTCGCGCGCTACCGCACCGACGTCGTCGACCAGAAGGTCGCCGAGATCAAGCTGACGAGCGGCGCCGGCCCGCGGCCCGTCGCCCTGGCGATCCCGCGCTCCGGCGTCTACGTCGTCGAGGTCGAGGCGCGCGACCGGCTCGGCCGCACCCAGGTGGTCGCGGTTGACCTGTACGCGGGCGGCGAACAGCCGGTCACCTGGACCAAGCCCGCGGCGGGCGCCTTCAACGTCGTCGCCGACAAGGCCGAGTACCGGCCGGGCGAGACCGCGAACCTGGTGCTCGAGAGCCCATTCCAGCACGGCCGGGCGCTGGCGGTCGTCGAGGCGCCGGAGGGCAACAGCTACCAGTGGCTGGCGGTCGAAGGCGGCGCCGCCACCTTGAAGCTGCCCATCCGCGGCAACTATGCGCCGCGCCTGCCGGTGCACTTCATGCTCGAGCGCGGGCGCGTGCCGGGCACGGCGCCGCAGCCGGGCAGCGCCGCCGATCTCGGCAAGCCCGCCACCGTCGCCGCCACCACCTGGCTCCGCGTGCTGCCGCTCGACAACCGGGTCGAGGTCAAGCTCTCCTACCCCGAGAAGGCGCGCCCGGGCCAGAAGATCGAGGTCGGCATCGCGCTCGCCGACCCGCAGGGGCGGCCGCTCGCGGGCGAGGTGACGCTGTGGCTGGTGGACCAGGCGGTGCTGGCGCTCGGCCGCGAGCAGCGCCTCGACCCGCTGCCCGACTTCATCACCGCGGTCACCTCCCGCCTGACCAT
>DATNKH010000667.1:0-6641 GCA_035603475.1 Thermoanaerobaculia bacterium | reverse complement strand
TCGGTTACATCATGGAGAACGGCCGCGTCGTGCTCGACGGCGACGCCGAGAAGCTCCGGTCCAACGAGGACGTCAAGCACTTCTACCTGGGCGGCAGCGCCGGCGACGCCGGCGCTGCCGGCAGCCAACGCCGGAGCTATCGCGACCTCAAGTTCTACAAGCGCCGCAAGCGCTGGCTGTCCTGAGGCGCCCCGCGATGCCGCCACCGCGCCCCATCACCATCTTCGACACCGAGCTGGAGTCGCGCCCCGAGGCGGACCGGATCGCCTACCTGGAGAACCGTCTGCGCCAGACGGTCGCCCATGCCTACGTCAACGCGCCGCGCTTCCGTGTCGCGATGGACGCCGCCGGCCTCGCGCCTCACGACGTGCACGGCCTGGGCGAGCTGGCGCGGCTGCCGCTCACCGCCAAGGACGAGCTGCCGGCGCTGCAGGCCGCGGACCCGCCGTTCGGCGGCCTGACGGCGGTGCCGGTCCGGAGCCTGCAGCGGATCTTCGCCTCGCCGGGCAACATCTTCGACCCGCAGGGGCAGGGACGGGACTTCTGGCGCTTCCGGCCGGCGCTCGCGGCCGCCGGCTTCCGCGCCGGCGACATCGTGCTCAACACCTTCGCCTATCACCTGACGCCCGCCGGCTTCATGTTCGACGGCGCTCTGCGCGCCCTGGGCTGCGTGGTGGTGCCGACCGGGCCCGGCCACACCGAGCAGCAGGTGCGGATCGCCGCCCACCTCGGCGCGACCGGCTACGTGGGCACGCCGAGCTTCCTCTACGCCATCCTGGAGAAGGCCGCCGAGGCGCGCTCGCCGTTGCAGATCGAGGTCGCCTATGTCACCGCCGAGATGCTGCCCGAATCGCTGCGGCAGGAGCTCGAGACCGCCTACGGCATCCGCGTGCTGCAGGGCTACGGCACCGCCGACGTCGGCATGCTGGCCTACGAGTGCCCGGAGAAGCACGGCATGCATCTGCACCCCGAGGTGATCGTGGAGGTGCTCGACCTCGCGACCCGGGAACCGGCCGCGCCGGGGCAGCCGGGCGAGGTGGTGGCGACGATCTTCGACGAGGCGTATCCGCTCATCCGCTTCGCCACCGGCGACCTCAGCACCTTCCTCGCAGACCGGCCGTGCCCCTGCGGGCGCACCGCGCCGAAGCTCGCGGGCATCCTGGGGCGGGTCGGCGACGCGGTCAAGGTCAAGGGCATGTTCGTGCACGCCAGCCAGATGGCGGAGGTCTTCAAGGGCTTCCCCGAGGTGGCGCGCTTCCAGGCGGTGGTGACGCACGCGGCGCACCTGGACCATCTGTGCTACCTCGTCGAGATCGGCGAGATCGGCGAGGAGGCCCGGGGGAGTCCCGCCGCCGGCTTGGCGGAGCGCCTCGCCGCGGCGCTGCACGAGCAGCTCAAGGTGCGCGGCGATGTCGAGATCGTGCCCCCCGGAACCATCTCCGCGGCAGCCCGGAGAATCGATGACCGCCGGGTCTGGAAGTAGCCCGCCGCAGCTCGAGGTCAGGAACGTGACGCTGCGCTTCGGCGGCGTCACCGCCCTCGACGACGTCAGCTTCGCGGTCGAGAGCGGCTCGATCCACGCCATCATCGGCCCGAACGGCGCCGGCAAGACCAGCATGCTCAACGCCGTCAGCGGCGTCTACCGCCCGCGGCAGGGCCGCATCCTGCTGGCGGGCGAGGACATCACTCGCCGGTCGCCGCACGCCCGCACCCGCCTCGGCCTGGCGCGCACCTTCCAGAACATCGCCCTGTTCAAGGGGATGACGGTGCTGGACAACCTGCTGATCGGCCGCCACACCCACCAGCGCTGCGGCATCTGGCGGGGCGGCATCTACTACGGCCCGGGCCGGCGCGAGGAAGTGGCGCACCGCCTGGTGGTCGAGGAGATCATCGACTTCCTCGAGATCCAGCACATCCGCAAGCAGACCGTCGGCACCCTCGCCTACGGCCTGCAGAAGCGCGTCGAGCTGGCGCGGGCGCTGGCGCTCGAGCCGAAGATCCTGCTGCTCGACGAGCCGATGGCCGGGATGAACGCCGAGGAGAAGGAGGACATGGCGCGCTTCGTCATCGACGCCAACGAGGACCGCGGCACGACGGTGGTGATGATCGAGCACGACATGGGTGTGGTGATGGACGTCTCGCGCCGCGTCGTGGTGCTCAACTTCGGCCGCAAGATCGGCGACGGCACCCCGGAGGAGATCAAGCGCGATCCACGGGTGCAGCACGCCTACCTCGGGCAGGAAGACGCCGCCGCCGACCGCCGCAAGGCTGCCGCGGGAGGGGCCTGACGTTGCCCGCCGGGTCGGGGGAAAGGTCCCTCCTGCCGCCGTTTGGGCGAGGGGTGGTCAATGAATCGGCCGCGGACTCCCATGCCTCGCCCAAACGGAGGCAGGAGGGACCTGTCCCCCGACCGACAACGGCCAACGATCGCGCGTCCGCCGAGCCGGCGCCGGACCTGGACACCTTCCCGAAGCTGCTGGTCGCGGCCGCCGCCCGGCTCGGCGCGCGGACGGCGCTGCGCGAGAAGGACCTCGGCATCTGGCAGGAGACCAGCTGGCGGCAGTACCACGACCACGTGCGCGACTTCTCGCTCGGCCTGGTCGCCCTCGGCCTGCGGCGCGGCGACAAGGTCGCGATCATCGGCGACAACCGCCCCGAGTGGGTCTACGCCGAGCTCGCCGCCCAGGGCGCCGGCGCCACCTCGGTCGGCATCTACCAGGACTCCAACCTCGTCGAGGTGGCCTACGTCATCGATCACTCGGACGCGGTGTTCGTGGTGGCCGAGGACCAGGAGCAGGTGGACAAGATCCTCGACATGATCGAGAAGCTGCCGCAGGTCAAGAACGTGATCTACAGCGACCCGCGCGGCATGCGCCACTACCGGCACCCGGCGCTGATCAGCTTCGCGGCCGTCGAGGAGCGCGGGCGCGCGCTCGGGCAGAGCCAGCCGCACCTATGGGCCGAGAGCGTCGCCGCCGGCCGCGCCGACGACGTGGCGATCATCTGCTACACCTCGGGGACCACCGGCTTCCCGAAGGGCGCCATGCTGACCTTCCGCAACCTGCTGACCATGGCGGCCAGCCTGAACCAGGTCGACGCCAAGCTGCCGGACGACGAGTTCGTCTCCTTCCTGCCGCTGGCCTGGATCGGCGAGCAGATGATGTCCCTCGCCAGCAGCCTGGAGCTGGGCTTCACCGTCAACTTCCCCGAGGAGCCCGCGACCGTGATGGAGGACATCCGCGAGATCGGCCCGCACATCATGTTCGCGCCGCCGCGGATCTGGGAGAACGTCAACTCCATGGTCCAGGTCAAGATCATGGACACGACGCGCGCCAAGCGACTGCTCTACGAGCTGTGCATGCCCGTCGGGTACCGGGTCGCCGACCTGCGCTTCGCGCGGCGGCCGGTGCCGCTGGCCTGGCGGGCCGCCTGGCTGCTCGCCCACGGGCTGCTGTTCCGCGCGCTCAAGGACCGCCTCGGCCTCTCCCACATCCGTAGCTGCTCGACCGGCGGCGCGCCCCTGGGCCCGGACGTGTTCCGCTTCTTCCACGCCATTGGCGTGCCGCTCAAGCAGATCTACGGCCAGACCGAGATCAGCGGCATCTCCTGCATCCACCTCGACGGCGACATCCGCTTCCACACCGTCGGCCTGCCGATCCCGGGGACCGAGCTCACCATCTCCGCGGAGGGCGAGATCCTGTCGCGCAGCCCGTCGGTGTTCGCCGGCTACTACAAGAACGAAGCCGCGAGCCGGGAGACGCTGGCCGGCGGCTGGCTGCATTCGGGGGACGCGGGCTACCTCACCGAGGACGGCCACCTGGTGGTCATCGACCGCATGAAGGACGTGATGCAGCTCGCCGGCGGCGCCAGCTACTCGCCGCAGTACGTCGAGAACCGGCTCAAGTTCTCGCCCTACGTCAAGGAGGCGGTGGTGATCGGCAAGGACCGCCCCTATCTCACCGCGATGCTGTGCATCGACATGGCCATCGTCGGCAAGTGGGCGGAGAGGCACCGGCTCGGCTACACCACCTACACCGACCTCTCGGCCAAGCGCGAGGTCTACGACCTGCTGCACCGCGAGGTCGAGAAGGTCAACCAGACCATGCCGGCGGCGGCGCGGATCCAGCGCTTCGTCCTGCTCTACAAGGAGCTCGACGCGGACGACGAGGAGCTGACCCGCACCCGCAAGGTGCGGCGCGCCTTCGTCGAGGAGCGCTACCAGGAGGTGATCGCCGCGCTTTACGCCGCGGCGCCCGCGTCGGTGCCGATCGACGCCGTGATCCGCTTCCAGGACGGCAAGACCGCGCGCATCCAGACGACGCTCGAGGTCCGGGAGGTGCTACCGGCAGTGCCGCCGGTGGCAGGCGCCGAGCGCTGAGGTTCCGAGAGCATGGACTTCTTCCTGCAGCTGGTGATCAACGGCCTGGTGGTGGGCAGCATCTACGCGCTGGTGGCGATGGGCTTCGTGATCATCTACAAGTCGACCAGCGTGCTGAACTTCGCCCAGGGCGAGTTCCTGCTGCTCGGCGCCTACATCAGCCTGGCGCTGCTGACCCGCTGGCATGTGCCGTTCTGGGCCACCGTCGTGCTGACGCTCGGGTTCGCGGTGGTGCTCGGGCTGGCGATCGAGCGCCTGATCCTGCGGCCGATGATCGGCGAGCCGGTGGTCTCGGTGATCATGGTGACGCTGGGCCTGTCGAGCATCCTGCGGGCCGTGGTCCAGGGCATCTGGGGGACCGACACCCGGCCCTATCCCGAGATCTTCCCCAGCGCGCCGGTGATGATCGGACCGGTGCCGGTGTCGCGGGCATACGCGTGGAGCCTGGGCTGCGTGGTCGTGCTGCTGGTCGCCTTCAGCCTGTTCTTCAAGCGCTCCCGCTTCGGCATCGCGATGCGCGCCACGGCCTTCTCGCAGCAGGTGGCGCTCTCGATGGGCATCTCGGTGCGGCACATGTTCGCGCTGGCGTGGGCGATCGCGGCGGTGGTGTCGGCGATCGGCGGCATCCTGCTGGGAGCGGTGCGCACCGGGGTGGACCAGTCGCTGGCGCTGATCGGCCTCAAGGTCCTGCCGGTGGTGATCCTGGGCGGGCTCGACAGCGTGCTCGGCGCGATCGTCGGCGGCCTGCTCATCGGCGTGCTGGAGAACCTGGCAGGCGGCTACCTGGACCCGGTCTTCGGCGGCGGGGTGAAGGAGGTCGCGCCCTTCGTGATCCTGGTGTCGATCCTGATGATCAAGCCGTACGGGCTGTTCGGCAAGGTGCACATCGAGCGTGTCTGATGGGGGCGCGCGCTCGTCTCTCGGTAGTTCTATCTGGATCCTCCCTTCCCCTCCCGCCTCCTTTGGGCGAGGGGCGCAGGCGGCAAGAGGCGAGGGACGAGGACTCTGGCTCCTCGCCCAAAGGAGGCGGGAGGGGAAGGGAGGATCCAGACACTACCGAGAGACGAGCATCGATGAGTCGTTCTCCGGGAGGTTCTTGCTCATGATCCGTTGCGGCGATTTCAAGACGTCCTACGCGGCCGACATGGCGATCTTCGATTCCGCGCTGGCGCGCTGGTGCCTGGGGGCCCTGCTGCTGGCGCTGCTCGCCGTGCCGCTCTTCGCCAGCAGCTACTGGATGGACGTGGCCAACCGCATCGGCATTGCCGTCATCGGCGCGCTGGGGCTCAACATCCTGACCGGCTTCACCGGCCAGATCTCGCTCGGCAACGCCGCGTTCATGGCGGTCGGGGCCTACGGCACGGCGTACCTGGGCGGCCACCTGGGCCTGCCGTACCTGGTGACGATCCCGCTCGCCGGCGTCCTCGCCGCGGTGGCCGGGATGATCTTCGGCGTGCCCTCGCTGCGTCTCAAGGGCCTCTACCTGGCGATGGCCACCCTGGCGGCGCACTTCATCGTCGAGTTCGTGGTGACCCACTGGAACGCGGTCACCGGCGGCGTGAACGGGGTGAGCGTGCCCGCGGCGGCGCTGTTCGGCCGTGCTCTCGATTCCGACGGCAAGCTGTTCTACCTGATCTTCCCGCTGACCTGCCTGCTGGTGCTCTTCGCCAAGAACCTCTTCCGCACCAAGGTCGGCAAGGCGTTCGTCGCCATCCGCGACCAGGACGTCTCGGCGGAGGTCATGGGGGTCAACCTCTTCAAGTACAAGCTGCTCTCGTTCGGCGTCAGCTCGTTCTACGTCGGGGTCGCGGGCTCGCTGCTGGCGTACCAGGCCAGGTACATCAGTCCGGAGAACTTCCCCATCACTCTCGCCATCGACGCGCTGGCGATGATCATCATCGGCGGCATGGGCAGCGTCCTGGGCTCGATCCTGGGCGCCATCTTCATCACCGGCCTGCCCGAGCTGCTGCGTCTCGGCTCGTCCAGGCTGAGCGACGTCTTCCCCGCCCTGGTCGGGCTCTTCGCCTCGCTGAAGCTGGGCGTCTTCGGCCTGGCCATCGTGCTCTTCCTGGTCTTCGAGCCCGACGGCCTCGCGGCCCGCTGGCGGAAGATCAAGACCTACTGGCGGCTCTACCCGTTCTCATATTAAGAAGAGGACCCGCCTGCCCGGTTCTACCGGTAGCGCCTTCGGAGCTCAGACGTGTCGCGCAAGTTACCAGCGTCTATCGGATCGTCCCCCGCATCCCCCAACCCCCTTCCCACC
>DATNKH010000666.1:0-4767 GCA_035603475.1 Thermoanaerobaculia bacterium | reverse complement strand
GCCATCGCCGCTGCCGGCTTCCTCCCCACCGTCGCGCCGCCCGGCGTGGTCTTCATCAACGGCGTCCGCCTGCCGTTCGTCGAGCAGACGCAGCCGCCCGCGGGCACCACCGTCGGTCCGCCCACCGGCGGCTTCGTCCCGCCCGGAGCGGTGAAGAACGGGGCCTGCGCGCCGAACGGCTACCTGGCGGGACCGGCGGCCGGCTCGCAGCTGTCGGCGGCCGAGGTCGACCAGGTCGTGCGCCAAGCGGTCGCCGGCGCCTCCCGCACCCGCGCCCAGATCCGCCTGCCGCTCGGCTCGCGCACGCGGATGGTGATCGCGGTGAGCGATCTCGACGGCACCATCCTGGCGCTCTACCGCATGCCTGACGCGACGGTGTTCTCGATCGACGTCGCCGTGGCCAAGTCGCGCAACGTGGTCTACTTCAGCGGCGGCAGCCCGCAGGCGTCGAGCGATCTCCCCGGGGTGCCGGTGGGGTTCGCGGTCAGCAACCGCACCATCGGCTTCGGCGCCCAGCCGCTCTATCCGCCGGGGATCGACGGCAGCGGCGCCGGCCCCTTCTTCGGCCTGTTCCAGTCCGACGCTGCCAACCCCTGCACCCAGGGCTCCCAGTCCGCCAACCCGCAGCACCAGAGCGGCATCGTCTTCTTCCCCGGCAGCGTGCCGCTCTACCGCGGCGGCCAGCTGATCGGCGGCCTCGGGGTGAGCGGCGACGGCGTCGACCAGGACGACTACGTGACCTTCCTCGGCGCGCAGGGCTTCCTGCCGCCTACGAGCCTGTGGGCCGACAACCTCTTCGTGGACGGCGTCCGCTTGCCGTTCCTCAAGTTCCCGCGCAACCCTGAGCAATGACCGGCGTCCCCGCGCGCTCGCGCCACGCTCCCGCCGCCTCGTCGGCGCTCCTGCTCGGCGCGCTCCTGGCTCTGGCTGCCCACGGGTCCGCCGCTGGGCAGCCGCCGGCCGCGGTCGCACCGGCAGCGCCGCCGCCAGCGGCAACGTCGATCGAGATCAACGGCGGCATGCCGCTGTTCAGCGACGTGCCCGCGGTGACCATCGCCGGCTCGACCGATGCGCCCGCGGGTTCCGAGGTGGAGGTCTCTTTGACCTCGACGGCGCCCGGGGCGCCGGCGGCCGTCGCCGCCTCCACCCAGGTGACCCCGGACGGCCATTGGAGCTTGCGCTGGCCGGCGCCGCTCGCCGCCGGCACCTACGCGGTGAGGGCGACGGTCCGGGCGCCCGGCGGCGCCTCGGCCAGCGCGCTGGCCGACCTGGTGGTGCAGCTCCCCGGCCGCTTCCCGCGCCGTCCCCTGCTGTCGGTGCCGGAGAGCTACGCGTCGCCGGTCCAGTCGGCCGCCGGCGATTTCCAGGAGTTCACCGACCGCTGGCGGGTGGTGCTGCCGCCCTACGAGCTGACCGTTCCCGGCAGCCGCTTCGATCCCTACAACCAGAATCGCTGGAAGGGCGATCTGCCCATTCGCGGCCAGGACCTGTTCCTCAACCTGAGCGCGGTCGCCGACACCCTGGTCGAGCCCCGCCAGCTGCCCACCCCCTCCGGCGTCGGCTCCGCCCGGCCCGGTAGCCTGCAGTTCTTCGGCCGCGACGGGCAGCTGCTGGCCACCGAGACCATCGCGCTCTCGGCCGACCTGTTCAAGGGCGACACCGCGTTCCGGCCGATCGACTGGCGGATCAAAGCGAGCCTGGTGGCGGACGTCAACTACCTGCGCGTGGCCGAGAACGGCATCGTCAACCCCGACGTGCGCCAGGGCACCAGCCGCACGGACGGCTTCGTCGCGGTGCAGGAGCTGTTCGGCGAGCTGAAGCTCGCCGACCTCTCCCCGAACTACGACTTCGTCTCGGTGCGCGCCGGCATCCAACCGTTCAATAGCGACTTCCGCGGCTTCCTCTTCACCGACACCAACCTCGGCGCGCGCCTCTTCGGCTCCTACCAATCGAACCGCGACCAGTTCAACCTGGCGTTCTTCGATCGGTTGGAGAAGGACACCAACAGCGGCCTCAACACCTTCGACGCCCGGCACCAGCAGGTGGCGGTGGCGAACGTCTACCGCCAGGACTTCCTGGTGCCGGGGTACACCGCGCAGGCGTCGCTCCACTACCTGCGCGACGAGCCCAGCTTCCACTTCGACACCAACGGCTTCCTGGTGCGCCCCGATCCCGTGGGCTCGTTCACGCCGCACTCGGTGCGCGCGCTCTACCTCGGTTGGACCGGGCTCGGCCACTTCGGCCCCATCAACGTCGATCACGCTTTCTACTTCGCCACCGGCACCGACAGCCTCAACCCGATCGCCGGACCCGATCCGGCCTTCGGCGCCCACGACCAGGTCAACATCCTCGCCGGCATGGCGGCGCTCGAGGTGTCGATCGACCGCGACTGGTGGCGGCCCCGGATCGCCTACCTCTATTCCTCCGGCGACCGCAACCCGACCGACCGCACCGCCAACGGCTTCGACAGCATCCTCGACAACCCGGCCTTCGCCGGCGGCGGCTTCAGCTTCTGGAACCGCTTCGGCATCCTGCTGCCCGGCACCGGCGTGGCGCTGGTGAACCGCGGCAGCCTGATCCCGGACCTGCGCAGCAGCAAGGACGAGGGGCAGCCGAACTTCGTGAACCCCGGGCTCCGCCTGCTCTCCGGCGGCGTCGACCTCGACCTCACCCCGAAGCTCCGCCTCGAGGCGACCGCCAACTACTTGCGCTTCGACCACACCGAGGTGCTCGAGCTGCTGCTCTTCCAGTCGCCGATCCACACCCATATCGGCTGGGACTTGAGCCTCGGCGCGCGTTACCGGCCGCTGCTCAGCAACAACATCGTGCTGCTGGCGGGGGTGGCCACGCTGCTCCCCGGCACCGGCTTCAAGGACATCTACGGGCCGGATCGCGGCCCGCTGGTCGGGACCTTCGCCGACCTGGTGCTTTCTTTCTGAGGAGCCGACCGCCATGAAACGCAACCGCATGGCGCTGCTCGCGCTGCTGCCGCTGGTCCCGGCGGTCGTGGGCTTCGTGTCCGGGCTTGCCGGCGGCCCCGCTCCCGGCTGGGCGGTGCAGGGCGGTGCGCGCCTGCGGCAGTCGCGCGAGGCGGCCTTCGCCGGCAGCCGCGGCTGCCTGAGCTGCCATGCCGGCATCGAGCCCATCCATGCCTCGGAGGCGGTGCAGATCAGCTGCGTGCAATGCCATGGCGGCGACGCCTCGGCGGCGGTCCCCGCCGGCGCGCCGCCGGGGAGCCAGGGCTACGAGGCGGCGCTGGCCGCGGCGCACGTGCAGCCGCGCTTCCCCGAGCGCTGGCCACGGCGGCCGGCGGTTGCCGGCGTGGCCGGCCGCGTCAGCTCGGCGAACCCCGAGCGCAGCTACACGCTGCTGCTCGCCGAGTCGCCGGAGTTCGTGCGCTTCGTCAATCCGGGCGACCTGCGGGTGGCGCAGGAGACCTGCGGCCCCTGCCACCAGGACGAGGTCAACCGGGTGCTGAAGAGCCCGATGACCACCTCCTCGATCTTCTTCGGCGCCGCCGGCTATGCCAACGGCGTCGTCGGCCAGAAGGTCTCCGCGCTCGGCGAGAGCTACAGCCGCGAGGGCCGCGGCCAGGCGATCCGGCCCGCGACGCCGCCGACCCCGGAGCAGCTGGCGCGCGGCGCCCTGCCGGGCACGGTGCCGCTGCCGCGCTGGGAGATCGTCCAGCCCGGCGAGTACTTCCGCGCCTTCGAGCGCGGCGGCTTGCTGGCGCCCTCCTCGTTCCCCGACGTCGGCAATCCCAACCGCGAGGACGAGGCCGGCCAGCCCGACATCCGGCTGAGCAGCCGCGGCCGCGGCACCGGGCTGCGCATCAGCCCGGCGCTGATCAACTTGCAGAAGACGCGCCTCAACGACCCGCACCTGTCGCTGCTGGGCACCAACGATCACCCGGGCGACTACCGCTCGAGCGGCTGCACCGCCTGCCATGTCGTCTACGCCAACGACCGCGATCCGGCCAACTCTGGTCCCTACGCCGCGTTCGGCCATTCGGGGGAGAGCGCCACCGGCGATCCGACGATCCCGCGCGGCGAGCCCGGCCACCCCCTGCGCCACGCCTTCACCCGCGCCATCCCCACCAGCCAGTGCATGTCGTGCCACATGCACCAGCCGAACTCCTTCGTCAACACCTATCTCGGCTACACCATGTGGGACTACGAGACCGACGGCGAGGCGCTGTGGCCCAAGCAGCAGCGCTATCCGAGCGAGGCCGAGAAGCGGGCCAGCCTCGACCGCAACCCCGAGGGGGCGGCGGTGCGCGGCCTGTGGTCGGACCCCGCCTTCCTGGGCCGCGTCGCCGACCTCAACCCGGGGCTGCGGCACACCCAGTTCGCCGACTACCACGGTCACGGCTGGATCTTCCGCGCGGTCTACAAGCAGGACCGCAAGGGCCGCCTGCTGGATGCCGACGACAAGGTGGTGGACTTCGACGATCCGGACCGCTTCAAGAAGGCGGTCCACCTGAAGGACATCCATCTCGAGAAGGGGATGCACTGCGTCGACTGCCACTTCTCGACCGATGCCCACGGCGACGGGCTGCTGCACGGCGAGTACGGCGGCGCGATCGAGATCGGTTGCATCGACTGTCACGGCACCGCCGCCGCCTACGCGACGCTGCGCACCTCGGGACCGGCGGCGCCGGGCGCGGGCGCCGCGGACCGCCCGCGCGGCACCGACCTGTCGCTGGGCATCACGCCGTCCGGCAGGCGCCGCTTCGCCTGGCGCGGCGGGCGCCTCTACCAGCGCTCG
>DATNKH010000665.1:0-3061 GCA_035603475.1 Thermoanaerobaculia bacterium | reverse complement strand
AGCCGCTCGAGGGCGCCCTCGACGAGGTCGAACTCGCCCATCGAGACGCCGCCGCAGATCAGCAGGACGTCGGCGGCTGCCATACCGGCCGCGACCCGCGCGGTGAGCTCCTCGGGCCGGTCGGGGGCGATCCCGAGCGCGGTGAAGCGCAGCCCCAGGGTGCCGCCCGCGGCCAGCAGGAAGTCGGTGTGAGAGTCGCGCAGCTGGCCCGGGCCTGGAACCCGCTCGGGCGGCACCACCTCGTCGCCGGTCGGCAGCACCGCCACCGCCGGCGCGCGGTGGACCGGCACCTCGGCGTAGCCGTGGGTGGCGATGAGCGCCAGGGCCCCCGGGGTGAGCAGGGAGCCGGCCGGCAGCAGCGGCTCGCCGGCCCGCAGCACCTCGCCGCGGCGGCGGATGTGCTCGCCGCGGGCCGCCGCGGCAAGCAGCTCGACCGCCGCGAGATGCCTGACCGGTCCGGCGGCCTCGGCCGTCCTGGCGGGCTCGGAAGGCACCTCCCTGGCGGCCTCGGCCGCCATCTCACGGACCGTCTCGAGCGGGACCGCGCGCGTGGCCTCGATCGGCACCACCCGGTCCGCCCCCAGCGGCATGGGGGCACCGGTCATGATGCGCGCGGCCTTGCCGGCGGGCAGTGCCAGGCCTGGTGCATCGCCGGCGGCGATGGTGGCAATGACCGAGCGCCGCTCGCCCGGGGTGACCTCGCCCGCCAGCGCGTAGCCGTCCATCGCCGAGACGTCGGCGGCGGGGACGTCGACGGTGGCCGCCAGCGCCTCGGCGAGGACCCTGCCGGCGGCCTCCCGGCGCGGCGCCCGTTCGCCGGCGAGTGGCGACAGCCGCGCCGCGATGCGCTCCCAGGCCTCTTGGGGGGAAATGGTCGGCACTGTCTCTCGGCTCTCTCCTGGGCCTGCCCGGCGCGCTCCGCGACATCAGGGTTACCGACATCAGATCAGTCGAGGCCGCCCAGGGCAAGCGGCGCGCGGTGGTGGGTCGCGCGACATCCCCGGCCCGCACGGTGCCACGGTCAATGGTATGATCCTCAACCGTTCACTCGAATGACGTGGCGCGCGGCGCAGGGTGTCTCACCTTGAGTACGGCCGAGAACAGCTTCCAATACCGCGGCGACCTGTCGCAGACGGCGCTGCCCGAGATCCTGCACACCGTCGACCGGTTCCAGGTGCCGGGCGTCTTCGAGGCGCAGCGGGGACCCCTGATCAAGCGCGTCTTCATCAAGGAAGGCAACGTCGTCCATGCCTCCTCGAACAGCCGCGAGGACAGCCTCGGGCGCTACCTCGAGACGTCCGGCCTGCTCTCCCGGGAGCAGTTCGACGCCACCATGAGCGAGCGCGAGCGTACCCACAAGCGTTACGGCGTACTGCTCATGGAGCAGCGGCTGCTGTCGCCCGGCGAGATCTATCACGCCATCCGCAAGCAGATCGAAGCCATCGTCTGGAGCCTGTTCGCCTGGCAGGAGGGCAGCGTCACCTTCAGCATCGGCGAGTACCGGGAGCCGGACTCGGTGCACATCCAGCTGCCCATGCGGCACGTCATCCTGCAAGGCATCAAGCGCGCCCCGAACGCCAAGGTGATGGTGGCCAGGATGGGGCGGAAAGAGACCGTCTTCGAAGCTTGTTACCAGGTCGAGGAGCTGATCGAGCTGGCGATGGACGCCGACGAGTACAGCCTCCTGCAGCTGGTGGACGGGCGCCGTACACTGTTCGAGATCTGCACGCAGGGACCGCACAGCGCGGCCGACAACGGCAAGCTGCTCTACGCCTTCCAGGTGCTGCAGCTGATCCGGCGGGTGAGTCGCGACGTGCCGGAGCCGAAGGCCGCCGTGCGCGAGACCGGCGCGATCAAGATCCGCTTCAAGACCCACGGCGACAAGTATGGCAGCTGACGGCAGGTGCCGGCGGGCTCGTCCCTCCTGGCTCTGAGCGCCCCGAGCGCCGCCGCCAAGCACTTGCCGGGAGCAATCGAGCATGCCGCTTTACGAGTACCAATGCACCGAGTGCGGTAAGAGGACCGAGGTCCTGCAACGCTTCGAGGACGCACCGCTGGCCGCCTGCCCGGCCTGCGGCGGCGCGGTCAAGAAGCTGGTCTCCTCGCCTGCCTTCCAGTTCAAGGGCAGCGGCTGGTACGTGACTGACTACGCCCGCAAGGGCGGCGGCGCGCCCGCGGCGGGCGAGTCCGCTGGCGGCGAGCGCTCGGGGTCGTCCGCCGACGCCGCCGGCGACGCCGGCGCCGAGCGTGCCGCCGGCGCGGAACGCTCGGCCGGGTCCGACGACGCGCCACGGCCGGCCGCCTCGGAGCGGGCGGGTCGCGCGGAGCGCGCGGAACGCTCGGACGGCAAGCCCGGTACGGCCGCCGCCGGCGGCGCCGGGGCGGATGGCGGGTCCGAGTCGCGGTCCCGGTCCACCGCGGACTCCGGACCGGCATCCTCCGGGTCCGGCTCCGGGTCCGGGTCCGGCTCCGGCTCTGGCTCCGGCGCCGAGACCGCGTCCAAGCCGGTCCCCGCCGGCAGCGGCAGCGGCAGCGGCAGCCGCGGCGGCTCCTGACCGGTGACGCCGCGAGCGGCCGGGCGATCGAGAGCGACGACCGCGGCGGTCAGCACGGCCGGCAGCAGGTGCAGGACCAGGCGAGGGAAGGTCGACCGCACCAGTGGCACCGCGTCGATGCGCACCGAGAGAAAGACATAGAGATAGAACAGCAGCTGCAGCGCGACCACCGCGGCGAAAGCGCGGAGGCGGCGGTCGAGCAAGAGCAGCGGCAGCAGCAGCAGACCGTAGGCGAAACCGCTCCACCACTGGTCCATGCTGACGGCAATGGCGGCGAGCACCCGCGGCAGGCGCTCCGGCGCCAGCGGGCCGGAGTTGTAGTCCAGGAAGAGGTGGTGGCGCCAGACCTCCCCCAGCCAGGGCAGCGTCACGGCCGCCGCCGGCAGGGTGAGCGCCAGCGCCGCGCGAAGGCCGAACCCTCGCGACACTCGCCGCGTTGGCGGCGCCGCCCGCGCTGCCCAGGCGCGCGCGCCGTAGACCGCCGCCAGGCTCGCCGCGAGCGGCAC
>DATNKH010000664.1:0-6697 GCA_035603475.1 Thermoanaerobaculia bacterium | reverse complement strand
AGGCGGTAGGTGCCGGGGCGCGGGGCGACCTCGCCGTCCGCCGCCCCAGGTCCGGCCGCGCCTCCGCCGGCTGCCACCCGCGGTCGGGCCGCGCCCGACGCGTCCGCGGGCTCGCGCTCGTACCCCTGGCGAGCCAGCTGGCCGGCCAGCTCCGCCAGCCGGCAGCTCGCGCCGGGAGTCAGCTCGAGGATCCTGCCGTAGAGCCGGGACGGCTGACGGAAGCGTGCAAGGGGGAAGCGCTGCGAGATCCGCCACGCATCGGCGACCGCGACGACCATGCCGGCCGCAATCAGCAGGCCGGCGATCCAGGCGGTGAGCCGGCGAGGCCCGGGAAACCAGCGGCGCGGCGATGACACGACGACGGAACGGCCCCGAACCATGATGTACCATCCTCGGAAATGGAGCCTGAGTGGCTGCCGCGCCGGATTCCACGGTGAGACCGGCGCCGCGCCTGCCTGCGCTCCGGGTAGAAGGCAAGGGCTGTGCCATGTTGCGACGGCACCGAGAGGAGGCCCCGATGGGAACCACGGAAGACTCGATCGACCTGGCCGCGCGGCGTTGCGGGCCCTGCACCGCGGGCACGCCGCCGGTCGAGGGCGAGGAGCTCGCGCGCCTTCTCGGGCAGCTTCGCGGCTGGTCAGCCGAGGCCGGCGAGGGCGGCGCCCGCCGCCTGGTGAAGGAGTACCGCTTCCCGGACTTCCGCCAGGCCCTGGCCTTCGTCAACCGCGTCGGCGAGCTGGCCGAGGAAGAAGGCCATCACCCCGACATCGAGCTCGGCTGGGGACGGGTGAAGCTGACCCTCTGGACCCACTCGATCGGCGGCCTCTCCGAGAACGACTTCATCCTCGCCGCCAAGGCCGACCGCGCCCTGGGATCTTAGGCAGGAGGCGCGCTTCCGCGTCGAGCTGCATCGCGGCGGTCGCCTTGCAGGTGCAGATGGAGAATGCGCCGCAGCTCGAGAATGGCCGCGGGCGCCTCTTGCACGCGGTGGCGGGAGCTCACGGTCAGCTCGGAGGCGGCGCCGTCGAGGTGGGCGCTGGCATAGGGCACGAGACCGTCGGTGCAGTCGCGTAGCGACGCCGCGGGCCGGGCGCACGCGATGATCGAATGGTAGGCCACCCAGGCCGCGATGGGGCGCATCGCCGTCGCCGTGAGGTAGGCGTCCCGGTTGTCGACAACCTCTATGGCGTCCGGCGCGGCGCGCACAATGGCGGCGTGCGCGGGCGCCAAGGGCTCGAGCTGATCGGCGATCTCCTTGTACTTGGCGACCAGCGAAGGCGGAGTCCTGATGAAGCGTGACGCGAACCGCCCGAGCAAGCCGCGGGCGCGCGCCGTGCCATGATGCGGGCTCGCGAGGAACACGGCGCGGCCGACCTCCGCCATCGGCACCAGGTCGAAGTACGGCGCCGCTGCCGCCAGCCGCTGCCGCTCCTCGGCGCTCGGCGCGTGCCCGAGCACCATCCGCCAGAGGGCATCGCCGACGTCGAGCACCAGCAGGCGCGCGATGACGCCGCCCAGGCTGTGGCCGACGAGCACCATGCGGTGGCTCGCCCGCGCCGCGCGCCCCGGGTCGAAGCGGTCCAGGGTCTGCTCGAGCGCGGCGCGAATGGCGCGCGCGTTGAACGCGAGCGACATGCCGGAGCGGTAGAAGACCTCCCACACCTGGTAGTTCCGGCGGATCTCCTCGTCGCCCGTCAGCTCGTTGGCGAGGTCGACCCAGGCGTTCGGGCTGCTCGCCAGGCCGTGGATCAGGACCACCGTCACCCGATCGGGATCGTAAGGTTGCATGAGGAAGACCCGCGGCTCGACCAGCTCCTCGGTCGACCGCGTGAGGACGCGGCCCACTTGGCGCCTGAAGCGCGAGCGGTTGAGCCAGAGCGCATAGGGAGCGGTGAAGTCGGCGGCGAGGCGCACCTCCGTACCGTACAGCGAGATGCTCTCGTGCAACGCCGAGCCGTAGGCCTCGAAGGTCGCCTCGCGTGCCGTCATCACTTCCTCGAGCGAGGAGCCAGGGAAGCGCAGCACGGCGGTGACGGGGACGTAGCCGATCTCCGTGCCGGCGAGGGTCTCCTCCGCGACTCCATCCGGTCGCTCCGCCGCCACGGCGACGAGCTCGGCCCCGAATCCGTCGCGACGGTAGACGTTGCGGATGCCGGCGAAGCCGAGCCGGCGGGCGGCGACCAGGCCGACCAGCGGCCGGCCGGCTGGAAGCGGTACGTCGATCAGGCCGCGTTGGATGGCCCACGTGTCGGTGAGGACCGTGAGCCCGGCGTGCTCCGGACCGAGTGTTCCCCGGCGCTTCGCTTCCTCGAAGAGGAGGATAGCCACCCGCTCGGTGGCGCCGTTGAAGAAATCCCGCACCTGGTCCTGGCGGTCCTCGAGTGCGCGCTCGCCGAGGCTGCGGCGAGTGAAAAAGAGATATGCGTAACTGGCGCGCGCCGACTCGAGATACGCATCCAGCGTGGAGTTACGCTCGCCCGGTCGCGGCGGGTCGTGCGCCATCGCCTCGGCGAGCCAGAGCTCGGCGAGGGCCGACAGGCGCCGCTCGTCGTCGAGTCCTTGGCCGGCCAGGACACTCTTCAGGCAGGGCCGCGGCTCGAGCAAGCAGGCTGCCTCGGGAAGGCCGAGGATGCGCAGCGACTCGCGCGTGGCCCGGCTCGCGCCGCCGCCGGCGCCGAGCGCCTCGGCGTGGCGCCGCTGCGCCATCTGCCGCGGCTCGTGTGACTGCACTTTCACCGCTGTGCAGCCGGTGACGACCAGCACCCCGATCAGCAGCCACCAGGTCCGCCGCCCGAGGCCCGGCCGGAGGGTCATTCCCCGGAGGCGGCGCGCGCCCGGAAGACTCCCCAGGACCAGGATGGCCCCGGCAATGAGCAAGAAGATCGAGGGGACCAGTTGACACACGAGCACGAGAGGCTCCCCCTGTCGAAAGCGCGGCGCAGACTATGGACCGGTGGTCAGGACGACGCGGAATTCGGCTTTCCCGCTCATCATGCGCGCGTATCCTTCGGCGGCCCTTGCGAGCGGGTACCGTTCGATCATTGGGCGCACACCGGTCATTGCCGCGAACCGCAGTGTATCCTCGGAGTCGGTGGGGATGCCGCCCGCCCAGCCCTTGATTCCCTTCTTGCCGAGAATCAACTGAAGGGGCGGCACTTCGATTGGATCCATCGACGCTCCCACGACAAGCATTGTACCGTTCACCCCCAACCCGCCGACCAGCGCCGACATCGCTTTCCCGCTCGGCGCGGTAGCAAGAATCACGGTCGCGCCGCCAAGTCTCTGCAGCTCGGCCGCGGGGTCAGTTGCGGCGCTGTCGATATAGACATCGGCTCCGAGCTGCTTGGCGAGTGCGGCGTTGTCCGAACCGCGTCCCACCGCCGCGACTCGATAGCCGAACTTCTTTGCGAACTGGATTGCCAAGTGGCCCAGACCGCCGATTCCCTGGACGGCGACGAGGTCGCTCGGCAGCGCGCCGCCATGGCGCAGCGAATTGAAGGTGGTGACGCCGGCACACATCAGCGGCGCGGCCTCGGCCGCGTCGAGCGACTCCGGCATCTGCGCCAACGCTTCGACCGGCACGACCATGTATTCCTGGTAGCCGCCGTCGTAGGTGATGCCGCAAACCTTCCCGTTCGCGCAGTTCACGAAATCCCCGCGCCGGCACGCCAGGCAGGTGCCGTCGTGCCCGCCGTGCCAGCCGACTCCCACCCGCTGGCCCTGCTGCCATTCCTTCACGCCCGCCCCCAGCTCGTCGATCACGCCGGCCACCTCGTGTCCTGGGACGCGCGGGTACGTGATGCCCGGAAAGAGGCCTTCCTTCGTGATCACATCGCTGTGACAGATCCCACAGGCCTGGACGCGGATCCTCACCTGTCCGGCGCCGGGCTGCGGAATGTCGCGCTCCACGATCTCGAAATCCGCTCCCGCCGTCGGTACTTGCACTGCCATCATTTTCGCCATCCGGTCTCTCTCCTTCCGCTTGCCTCCGGGCAGGGAGCGCCGCCGCCGATCCAGGTCTTGACGCTCGCCACGAAGGCGTCGTGCGGGATCGAGACCGGCGCCCGGCCGGCCCCCGGTGCCCAGCCCCACAGTACCAGCTTGTCGTGGCTCACGTGCTCGAGCAGCGCCGCGAGGTCCTTGCCGCCATTGCGCTGCGGATCCTTGACCGTCGCGCACAGGTCCGCCTTCGACAGCCCGACGAAGACCATCTTCCGCTCGGGCGGCGGCAGATGCCAGTTCGGGGCGCCGGGCGGCATGTGCGGGCCGTAGCTCGCCGGCGGATTGCTCTCGGCGTGGCAGGTCGCGCACGGCAGGCCGGGCGCTCCCTTGCCGTCGGGGCCGCGCTGCACGTTCTGTGCGTGCGCGACGCCGGCGTCGAATTGCAGCGGCGAGTCGCCGGGGATGTGACAGTTCTGGCAGCGCGGGTGCTGGAGCACCGCCTGGACGGTGTCGAAGGCGGCAAGCGCCGCCGCTCGCCCGCCGGGCTCGCCGGCGCTCTCCCGGCGCTCCTCGCCGGCTCCCCGGGCGGCGCCGCCCAAGGCAGTGAGCGTGGCGAGCGCGGCGAGAGGCATGGCGAGCAGCCATGGTCTCCGCACCGCTCGCGGCGGCCGCATCGCTCGCATGGGTGTCATGGCCGATCTCATGGCCGGTCTCATGGGCGGATCTCCTCTCAGGCTGGCCGGAGTGGCAGGTCGCGCAGGCGCTGGCCGGTCAACGCGAAGATGGCGTTGGCCACCGCCGGCGCGATGGGCGGCGTGCCGGGCTCGCCGACGCCGCCTGGCTTCTCGCGGCTATCCACGATGTACACGTCGACCTGCGGCATCTCGTGGAGGCGCAGGATCCGGTAGTCGTGGAAGTTGCTCTCCACGACGCGGCCCTGCCTGATCGTCAGCTCGCCGTAGAGCGCCGCGCTGAGCCCGAAAGCGATGCCGGACTCCATCTGGGCGCGCACCCCGAGCGGGTTGACGCAGACGCCGCAGTCGACGGCGCAGACCACGCGGTGCACCCGGATCCGCCCCGCGCTGGCGGAGACCTCCGCCACCTGTGCGACGATGCTCCCGAACGACTCGTGCACCGCGAGGCCGCGCGCGCGGCCCGGTGGCGGCGGGCTCCCCCAACCCGCCTTCTCGGCCGCCAGCTCCAGCACCGCGCGCACGCGCGGCGCCCTGGCGAGCAGCGCACGCCGGAGCTCGAGCGGGTCCCGCCGCGCCGCGTGCGCCAGCTCGTCGACGAACGACTCGACGGCGAAGGCGGTGTGCGAGTGGCCCACCGAGCGCCACCACAGGATGGGGACCCCCGGGTCCACCGTGTGGAGCTCGACACGGTGATGGGGGATGCCGGTCAGGTACGGCGAGTCGGCCGCGCCCTCCACCGAGGTGTCGTCGATGCCGTTCTTGACCAGCACGGCCGCGAACGGCGTGCCGGTCATGATCGACTGCGCCACGATGCGCTGCCGCCAGGCGACCGGCACGCCCTGGCCGTCCAACGCCGCTTCCAGGCGATGCACCGCCAGGGTCCGGTACTTGCCGCCACGGATGTCGTCCTCGCGCGTCCACACCAGCTTCACCGGCCGGTCGAGGCTCTTCGCGACGTGCGCCGCCTCCACGGCGAAGTCCGAGGCAAAGTTCGCCCGGCGGCCGAAGCCGCCGCCCAGGAAGGTGGTGTGGATCGTCACCTGCTCCGGCTTGCAGCCGAGGACCTGCGCCACGCGCGCCTGGTCGTTGGACTGGAATTGCGTCCCCGTCCAGACCTCGGCGCCGTCGGCGCCGCCGGTGCCAGCGCCGCCGCGGCGCACCGTGCAGTTGAGCGGCTCCATGGGCGCATGCGCGAGGTACGGCACCGAATACTCGGCGGCGAGGGCGGTCAGGCGGGCGCGCGGCGCGCTCACGGTGGCAAGGGTCGCGGCGGCGTCGCCCGCGGCCTTGGCCTCGGCGCCGGGCGACTTCGCCTGCTCGCGGTAGCTCGCGCGCAGCTGGGCGCTGTCGAGGCCGGCGTGCGGGCCCGCGTCCCACTCGACCGCGAGCTCGTCGCGGCCACGCTTGGCCGCCCAGAAATGCTCGCCGACGACCGCGACGCCCGACGGGATCTCGAACACCGCACGCACGCCCGGCACGGCCTTCGCGGCGGTGGCGTCGAAGCTCTTCACCTTGCCGCCGAAGGTGGGCGGATGCGCCACGACCGCGGTGAGCATTCCCGGCAGGCGCACGTCGAGGCCGAACTGCGCGCGGCCGGTGATCTTCTCCGGGGTGTCGAGGCGCCGCGTCGGGCGGCCGATGACCTTCCAGTCGGCGGGCGCCTTGAGGCTGACGCTCGCGGGCGGCGGGAGCTTCGCCGCCGCCGCCGCCAGCGAGCCGTAGCTGGCGCGCCTGTCGCGGCAGAGAACGTAGCCGTTCTCGGTGCGGCAGCTGCCCGGCGGCACGCCCCAGCTGGCGGCGGCCGCCGCCACCAGCAGGCTGCGCGCCACCGCGCCGACCTGGCGGTAGCGGTCGAGCTCCGACCACGTCGTGGTCGAGCCTCCCGTGATCTGCACCCCGTAGGCCGTGTGGCCGTAGACCGGCGCCGCCGGCGCGTGCTCGACACGGAAGCGGCTCCAATCTCCGTCCAGCTCCTCGTTGACCAGCATCGGCAGAGTCGTCCAGATGCCCTGGCCCATCTCGGAGTGGGAGAGGAGCACCGCGACGCTCTCGTCGCTGCC
>DATNKH010000663.1:0-2835 GCA_035603475.1 Thermoanaerobaculia bacterium | reverse complement strand
GGGTGTTGAGATCGTCGAGCATGCCGTAGTTGAGCGGGCTCGCCTTCCAGCGCTTGACCTCCGCGGGCGGGGCGCCGAACTTCTCGGCGTTGAGATCGCCGAACACGATCGCCTGGGTCGGGCAGGCCTGCTGGCAGGCGGTCTTCAGCCGCTGCTCGGAGATCGGCTGGCCGCTCACCTGCGAGTCGATCTTGGCGTGCTCGATGCGCTGCACGCAGTAGGTGCACTTCTCCATCACGCCGCGCATCCGCACCGTCACGTCCGGGTTGTACATCATCGCCGCCAGCGGGCTGGTGCGGTCGCTGTAGCGCAGGAAGTTGAAGCGGCGGACCTTGTAGGGGCAGTTGTTCGAGCAGTAGCGGGTGCCGACGCAGCGGTTGTAGGTCATGTCGTTCAGGCCCTCGGCGCTGTGGGTCGTGGCGCCGACCGGGCAGACCAGCTCGCAGGGGGCATTCTCGCACTGCATGCAGGGGACCGGCTGGACGTGCAGCCCGGGGTCGTCCATGTCGCCGGTGAAGTAGCGGTCGACGCGGATCCAGTGCATCTCGCGCCGCCGCATCACCTGGTCCTTGCCCACCACCGGGATGTTGTTCTCGGCCTGGCAGGCGACGACACAGGCGCTGCAGCCGGTGCAGACGTTGAGGTCGATCGCCATGCCCCAGGCATGCCCCTCGTACTTGCGGTTCGGGTAGAGGGTCATGTCGCGGGGCGGCGGCTCCTCGCCGTGCGGCTCGTGGACGGCGAACTCCGGGTCCTGCTGGAACTCGGCCAGCGTGGCGGTGCGGACGATGTGGCGCACCTCCTCTTTCTCCCCCGCCAGCCGGTCCTCGTCGATCCCCTGCTCCTGGTCGATGGCATGATGGTTCTGGGTGCAGGCGAAGATGTAGCGCTCGCCGAGGCGCTTCAGGCTGGCCGGAGCGCTCCAGACGCCGGCCGAGGTGCGCAGGACGTAGGCGTTGAAGCCGAGGCCCGAGCCGTTCTCGCCGGCGCGGCGGCGGCCGTAGCCGAGGCTCAGGGTCAACGTGTCCTCGGCCTGGCCAGGGAGCACCCAGACGGCGGCGTCGAGCTGGCGGCCGCCGACCGCCACCCGCACGCGCTCCTCCCAGTCGAGCTTCAGCCGCTGGTGCGTCGCCGGCGAGATCAGCACCGCGTTGTCCCAGGTGAGCTTGGTCATCGGCTTCGGCAGCTCCTGCAGCCAGACGTTGCCCGCCCAGCTGCCGTCGCCGATGGTCGGATCGGGCTGGAAGCACAGCGTGAGGCCGTGGCCCTGGCCGGCCGTCGCCCTCGCATGGGCGGCGGCGATCTCGCCGGCGGCCTGGGCCACCGCGGCGGCGGCGACCGCCAGGCCTCCCAGCGATGGCAGCTGCGTGCCCGGGATCACGCCGTCGTGCAGCGCCTTGCGCCAGGCCGCTTCGAAGTCGCCCGCCAGCTTGCCGATCCAGGTGGCGCGCACCAGCTCGTAGCCGGAGCTCTCGCCGTGGCCGAGCAGGATCGCCATCACCTCCTGCAGGCTCTTGCCGCCGTAGAGCGGCTCGATCAGCGGCTGGACGAGGGACGCCGTGCCGTCGAAGGCGCGGGCGTCGCCCCAGCTCTCCAGCTCGTGGGCGGCCGGGATGTGCCAGTGGCAGTACTCGGCAGTCTCGTCCGCGAGGAGGCCGTGATGGATGCGGGTCGCGACCTTGGTCAGCGCCTCGGCGAACTCGAGGTCGGCCGGCGCCGTGTAGACCGGGTTGACGCCGCCGAGCATGACGAGCACGTCCACCTGGCCGGCGCGCATGTCGCGCACCAGCTCGGCGAGCGACTGCAGGTGGTCCACGGCGTCGATCTCGGCCGGCTCGGTGTAGACCACCGTCTTGCCGGTGTTGCCGAGCTTCTCGTTGATGGCGTGCGCCAGCACCTGCGCCGCCGGCGAGGTGGTCTCGCCGGCCACCACCAGCGAGGCGCCGTGGTGGGCCATGAGGTCGGCCGCGAGCGCCTTCAGCCACCTCTGCCGCGCCTGCCGTGCCTGGGTCTTCTTGCCGCCATCGCCGGCGGCCGGCGAGCCGGTGGCCGGCGCGGGCACCGCCACTCCCACCTCGCGGGCCAGCCCCAGCAGCAGGGCCTCCAGCTCGTGAGGCGGCAGCGGCAGGCGGTGATCGGCGATGCTTCCGGTCGGCGAGGGCGTCGTCTCCGCCGCGTAGAGCCGGTTCATCGTGCGCGCCAGGTCGGGGCCCGCCTCGCGCACCCGCCGACGGTCGGCGAACTGACGCGCGTAGGTCACCGCGCCCGGACCGGCGGCGAGCAGGTCGGCATCGAAGGCCGCGACGACGCCGGCGTGCGACAGGTCGTAGCGGACCTCGACCGGACGCCCGAAAGCGCGCACCGCGGCGGCGCGGGAGTGGAGCGGGCCGGCCGCCTCCCAGCGGTGCCAGCGGGCTTCGGGGTAGAGCGCGGCGAAGTCCTTCATCTGCGCGGCGAACGTCGGCGAGGTGACCGCGCCGGTGAGCAGCCGCATGCCGCGCCCGCCGGTAGCCTGCTTGGCGCGCATCAGCTGGGCGACGGCCACGAGGAGGGTGCTCGCCATCGCCGCGCGGCCGTCGTGCAACACCATCTGGGAGCGGGCCGGGTCATAGAGCGTGAGGATGGAAGCCTGGGCGAACATGTCGGTCGAGCCCAGGCTCGCCGGATGCTCGGTGTTGCCCTCGAGCTTGGTCGGCCGTCCCTCGTGACTCTCGGCCAGCACGCCGACGCCGTAGCCCGCCTGGACGAGCGTGGTGGCGAAGAACAGCGGCCTGCCCGGCACCACCTGCTCGGGCTGCTCGACGTAGGGGACGATCTTCTCGATCGGCTGCCGGG
>DATNKH010000662.1:0-10431 GCA_035603475.1 Thermoanaerobaculia bacterium | reverse complement strand
GGGCCCCGCCGTTGAGGCTGTCCTTGAAGCCTGGATAGGCCCAGGCGAAGAGGAGGATGCAGAGGAGAATCCAAGGCGCGAGGGCCCTGAACGCCGTGGCGGGAACGTGCTCGAGCCGGGGCGCCGCCTGGGTCGCGGGCGCTCGCGCCGATTCGCCGGTGACCTTGCTAGTCGTTTGCGGCTGCCAGAATCTCAGGAGAATCAGCAGCGCCAGCACCGAGACGATGGAGCTCGCAGTGTCGACGAGGGTCGGGCCGAAGTAGTTACTGGTGAAGAACTGGATGATGGCGTAACTCAGGCCGCAGGTCACGCAGGCGGGCCACAGCTCGCGTACCGCCCTCCGCCCGCCCATTGCCCAGACGAGCAACAATGGAACAAGCAGCGAGAAGAACGGGAGCTGCCGTCCAACCATCGCGCTGAGCTGGTTTTCCGGGAGTCCGGTGACCTTGGCAAGCGTGATGATCGGAGTCCCTAGCGCTCCAAACGCGACTGGCACGGTGTTGCAGAGCAGCACGAGGCCCGCAGCTTGCAGCGGCCGGAAGCCTAGCCCGATCAGAATCGCGCCGCAGATAACGATTGGCGTGCCGAAGCCGGCTACGCCCTCGAGGAAGGCTCCGAAGCTGAAGCCGACGAGGAGCAGTTGGATCCGTCGGTCGCTCGTGACAACCTCGATCGTGCGTCGGAGAACCGCGAAAGTGCCTGACTTGACCGTGATGTCGAAAAAGAACATCGCCGTCAGGACGATCCAGCCGACGGGCAGGAGGCCGAAGGCCGCGCCATTGGCGGCGGCCGCGAGCGCAAGCTTCGCAGGCATCCCATAGAGCAGGATTGTGATCGCGAGGGCGGTGGCGAGCCCGAAGAGCGCCGCCCAGTGTGCCTTGAGATGGGCGAACCCCAAGAGGCCCAGCAGAACGACGTAGGGTAAGGCCGCGACCAGCGCCGACAAGTACTGGCTACCGCCCACAGGAACATAGACTTGGCTCCAGGTCAGCAATCCTGCGGAGGTCGAGCCCGTGTCGGAGGGAGCCTGCACTGGCATTCGAGTCGCCTGCGGAGCGCCGGATGGGGCGACGACAACGTGGACCAGGGAGGTCTTCCCAGTTTGCAGGCTCACCCGCCCCATGAAACGCCCCATGAGACCGGGCCGGTCGACGAACAGCCGGTAGGTAGTCACGGCGCTCGGCAAGGCAATGCGGAATCTGCCAGCAGCGTCGGTGATGGATATGACTCCAGACAGGCCTCGAGCGTCGTACAGGCGAACTTCCGCTCCCGAAATGGGCGCTCCCTGTATGTCAGTCACTCTACCCAGCACGATGGCTCTTGGCGTGGGCGATCCCCCGAGGCTCGCCCAGACGAGGGCGATCGCGAGGACCAGCGCTCCGATGGCGGTCGCGGCCCATCTCAGGCCGAAGGCCGAAACGCCTCGGTTGAAAAGGGTTTTGCGCACCCCGGAGGGCACGGCGATCGCCAAGCGGGATACCCGGGCCTCTCGCATGAGCCGGAGGAGAGGACGGTCGGCTACGATGTCGCTCTGCGGGAAAGCTCTGAGGCGGCGGAGGACACGTCGGAAGCTCTTTGGCTCATTCCTGGCGAGGTATGCGTCCTGGGCGAGCACCTGGAGCTCGCGCGAAGACGCTGCGAAGCTCCCGGGCCGCGCCGGGTTGTTGCTCAGGAGCTCCACCACGGCACGGCGGACCTCCTGCTCGCGGGTCGGGTCGAGCCGCTCTATCAGCCGCAGCCGCAGATCGTCCGGCAGCGTACCGCGGCGGAACCAGGGGAGGCGAGCGAGCCTGAGCAGGAGCTCTTCCCGGAGCGACCCATCGCCGAGAGAAGGCAGGGCACCCAGGTAGAGCGTCATGTCCCAGTGCAACTCGGGATAGACGGCGCACGCGCACAGCCACTGAAAACCAATCTCGCCGAGATGGCTCGGCAACTCGTCAACACTCACCGCTGGCCCGGCGGCGGACCGAGATGGCGGGAGACCTGCTCGGTTCGACTCGTCTCGCGTCGCCTGGGCTGGGAGCTCAAGGCGGTCGGCCAACTCGCCCAATCCCTGCACAGTGGCAGGCAGGACGATGAAGCCCTCCTCCAAGGTCCTCTCGCGGAAGCCCCAGGCACGCTCATCCTTCGGCGTCAAGATGGCGCGCTCTCGCCAGTCGAAGAGCATCGGGACCCACGAGGCGAAGCCGCCCGAGATCGGGTCGATCAACTCCTCGCCCGCGGTGAACAGGAGGAGGCGATGCTCGGAGTACCGTTTCTGGAGCTCATGCAAACGGATCGTGCTCGATCCATCTCGAGGCTGACAGCTCCGGGGGTCCCCGTTGTAGAAGTAGCTGACGAGAAAGACTCCCTCGGCCTCGAGGGCTTTGGCGAGCCGATCGAATAGCAGAGCCTGGTGGTCTCGGTAGGAAGCGCGCTCGATGAGCGCGAGATACTCGGGGAACTCGCTGTCCGGCCTGACACGTAGGGTTGGAAGGCCACATGCCTCGATGGTGGCGGCGATTGTCTGTGGAATATCGAGCCGCTGTGCCTCGGACACTCGACGACGGCGCAGCAGGCGCGCCGCCCTGAAGAAAAGGTCCGAGCGAAAGTCACGGACTTCTGGCGCGGGCGTCTTGATGGGCCAGGAGAAAGGAGGCTTTCTGTGCCGAGCCCGCACCAGCACGAGGGACTGCTTCCGGTAACGCAGCCACTGCTGGAACAGGAGAAGAGAAAGCAGAAAACCAAGCGCGGAGATCACGACCTGGCGGGCGTAGTGTGTTGTCGTGGGCTGCTTGCCTGGCGTTGCAGAGTCAGGCGGAATTTGAGCGGGGAGTTGCGACGGCGCAGGGATCGGTATTGGCGCCGGTGCAGAAAGTATGCGAACCGTCAGATACGCGGCCAACCCGGCAAGTAGCAGAGCGCTGATAAGTGCCCAAATCCGCCTCGAGATTCGAGGGCGGGCTTGTACGTTCTCCGCTGGCCGGGGTTCGGGGGTCACCACTTCGACCGGGACAGCGAAGAGCCTATCAAAGGTCTCATAGAAGGCTAGCTGCTGCTTCCTGTCGGTTGCGAAGAGCGGGCAAAGAAGCGTCATCAGCTCCGCGGAAGAGTGGATCTCCCCGGTCTGTCCCAACAGACGCTCGATGCGAACGTGATGATCGATGCCGATGGCAAACCCCTGCTGCCGCAGGTCGGTTAGCAGGGTGTAGATCTTGATGAGGTCGCTTCCGGAAAGGTTCACGTCTCGCCGCGCTTGCGAGCCTTGATGAGATCGAGGTCGTCCTTGGTCTTGGCGAGCAGCGAGTAGCTCGAGTCGAGCTCGCGGGCTTGGCCAGGATCGAGATGGTCGACGTCGATCTCGAGGCTGCGGAGAAGATGGATCCACGCTAGCAGCTCAGCCGTCGATGGTTTCTTTCTCAAGTCGAGCTTCCGGATCTCTTCAAAATACCGCAGGGCGTTATCCAGCATCTTCGCAGTGAAGCCACCATCCAATCCCAGCCGCCTATGGACGATTTCTGCAAGCTTCATACGATCGGGAAAAGGTATGTGATAGAACGCACACCGCCGCAGGAAGGGGTCCGGCAGGTTCTTCTCGGAGTTGCTTGTGAGAACCAATACCGGGCGGAGGCTGGCGGCCGCGGAGAATGTCTTGCCGGTTTCGCGCACGGTGAATGACATGGTCTCGATCTCGTTCAACACGTCGTTTGGCAGGTCCCGTGGGGCCTTGTCGATCTCGTCGATCAGCACGACGGAGCGGATAGGCCCGCGGTCGCGTAGGCGCTCGGGCAAGAAGGGGTTGGCTTCCTGTGGCGAGAGCGAAAGTAGAATGGCGAGCCCGAGGACCTCGTAGGTGATATAGGCCTCGGCCGCCGGCTTCTCGGCCAGGAACTGCGAGTCGTGGAAGTGTGCCAAGGCGTCGTAGCGGTAGAAAAGGTCCTTCGCGCTGGAGGTTGTCTTGACATCGAAGCGAAGCAGGGAAGGCAAACCGAGCTGATAAGCGAGGCTCGCTGCGAGCTGGGTCTTGCCCGTGCCCGGATCGCCGGTTAAGAGCAGAGGTTGACCGAGCGCAAGCGCGACGTTCACCGCATCCCGCAGGCCGTCGTCGGCGAGGTAGTTGCCGGGATTGTCGTCGGCGATCTTTTGGAAAAAAGGCGCCTCGAGCTTTCTGGCGGCAAGCGTGCTCCCGTCGCCTGCATAGAGATCGAACGGTCTTGCCACGCTCATAGGGCCCTCCTTTGAAAGAAGCCTTCTTGGATCCTTCCCAGCGCGGACTCGATCTCGGCCATGGGCCTACAGGCTTCCGAGCCGAATAGCTTCTCGCACTTCTCCAAGCGAGTCTTGGTGTCATAGATCCTGTGGTGGCGGCTGAACCACTCCAAGACGTGTTCTTTCTTGATACAACCCAGTTCTTTGAGCGGGGAATATGGGCACAGCTTCGGTTGCCGCTCTCGAGCTTGCCGGATCTCAGCGAGAGTGGCCTGGAATGCCGCGCACCTGCGTCGGCGGCGCCAGGGGCTCAGGAGCCCTGACTCCACGGGAGGGTAGAGCACCCAGATGAAGGAGACGATCAGGGCGGAAGGACGGTGGGTTGCCACCTCATCCCAGAAGCGAAGATAACGCTCGAGAAGCTCACGGGAGGGTTCGTTTCCGCTTGCTGGCCGGAGCTCGTGGTCCAGTGTAACGACCGGATTGACGGACATGGGCTCGAGACCCGCGAAGGCCGCCGGCGTGAGTTCCTCGTGGGTGATCTCGTACGTGGGGTCGAAGGGCTCGAAAAGGTTGGCGATCAGGCGTTGAAAGCGCTCGGCGACCTCGCCTTCCTCCGGCCACGATACACGCCGGGTGAGGACCTGTCCCCCGGCGTCGCCCCCGATGCGGGCTGCCTGTCGCTGTAGGTGCGTCTTGGTCAGGCGCTCAACGAAGCTTTCGGGACATTCCCTTTCCTCGCCGCAGAGAACGTAGATCTGTGGGAAACCCGGGCGCTCGCGCAGGGCGGAGGCGAAGTCGCTCCTGAACTGGTCCTCCTGCAGGGTGCGATCACACATCTTGGGAATGAGCGGCCCGAGATCGGGGGCGGCCTCCGCCATCGGCGCCGGCAGGGCTTCGGCCCGCAGCTGCGCGCTCGATTGAGTCGCGCGGCGGCGTTCCCAGTTGTAGATTGCCACGACCACCTCTCTGGCAAGCGTTGTAGGAGAGGAGAAGGTGGCGCGGACCCTATCGAGGCTCACATTGCGTCGGAAATCCTGCTGCCGCTGCCACTTTTCGTCGGGCTCGCGCAGATTCCCCTTGAGAGGGAAGTCGTCCGGAGTCATGAAGACGAGGCGAGATCGACGATACTCGACCGCGGCTTCGTATTCGAGTTCGGTGTAGGAGCGTTGACTGCCGGCCGGGCTACTGCCGTGGTAGAGACCCAGGATGGCTATGAAGAGGTCGCAGTCGCGAACCTTCTGCCTGCACAGATCGAGTGCCCAGTCGTCGCGCGCTCCGAAGCCCTCCATCCAAACGCAGTGGAAGCCCTCGAGCTCGGAGATGGCCTGGTGTACCGCAGCGCGGTACGGCGCGAGGTCAGCGGAGGTCGAACTAAGGAAGATCTCCCACATAGGAAGGAATCATCTACGTATAGCAGAATGAAGCGCGTAGTTGCAAGCATCCGGCCCCGCGGCATTTCCCGCCTTAGGCGGTGGTCCGCGACCTGCCTGGGATCGTGCCGCGCAGGGCGTCGACGCTGACAGGCTCGCCGACCCGCAGGTCGCGAAGGGCGATGCCCGCCGAGGAGGCCCGCGGAACGGCCCAGCTGAGCAGGGCGACGAGCATGAGCACCGCGGCGGTGATCGCCAGGTCGAGGAAGTGGCGGCGCAACCACCTGGCTCGTCGCGGCTGGCACGGGGCAGAGCCTTGTCAGGCTTCGAGTCCGTGCTGGGTTCTAGTCGTCCCGGTGAAGTGGCGCTAACGCTGGCCTGTTGTTGCGCTCCAGCTCTTGACTTGGCGCCGGGCGACCAGGCGGAGCGGGGTATTCACTTCCTGCCCCTAACCTCGGCCAGCGCCTCGGCAATGACGCGCTCATTGACGCCATGGCGCCGCAGGCTCTCCGCCACTGCGTTCATCTGATCGGGTTCGAGCCTCGCAAGGTCTTTTCTCAGCCCCTGCCCGATGTAGGCCCGGATCAGGGGTTGGTACCCTGAGAAGCCAAGCACCGGTGCGAGGAGCTTCAGGTCGTCGATGACGTCCTCGGGGACGCGGATGCTGATGGTGGTCATGGGGCGGTCTCTTCGGAGCCGCTTCTCGATCCGTTCATTCATTCTCATACTCCCTCCTCTCCGAGGGGGTGGCGGGGCGAGCCGAGATGATGCGGAGGATACCGCCCTGACGGACGACATGGACCACGACGAGAAGAGTCCAATCCTCCGTCAGCCCGATCGCCGCCTCCCGTGACTCCTCATCGTCGCCGGCATCGACCAGCACGAGGAAGGGATCAAAGAAGATCTCGCAAGCCGTCTCGAAGGCAACGTCATGCTTGAGGAGGTTGGCGGCTGCCTTCTCGAGGTCCCACTCGAATGGCTGGCCCCGCAGCTCAAACTGAGCGTCCATCGAGAACCCTAGCGTATATACGTTGTCCATGCATGTCAAGGCCCCGCCGGGCCGCCGGAGTCGCATGGAATTCGAACTGGCATGAGATGCACATGTGAATTCTGCAGGCAATTCACACGCCGCACTAAGTAACCTCCAAAGGCTCAGTGACTTAGGCCGCACCCCCATGAAGACGTAGTGTCTCTGTCTTCGGGGGTGCTATCTTCATCGTGCGGATCGAGTACGCATTTCCCAGGGAAAGGGGGTCCTTCATGCGGCTCCGGAAGACGGGTCGAGCCCTGCCGGCGGCAGCTCTCGCGGTCGCGAAGGTGGCGGCGCTGACAGCATTGGCGGCGTTGGCGGTGCTGGCGGCGACCATCGCGCTCGCCGGCTGCGCCCGGCACGCGGCGACGAGCGGCACGACTTCGACGGACGCGACCAGCGCCACTCCGGGCGACGGCTCCGCCCAGGGCGGTTCCTACCAGAGCGAGGCGGAGCGCACCAAGGCGATGGAGGAGAAGGCGCGCGAGCTGGACAAGAAGGCGGCCGAGATCCAGAACATGCAGGGCACCGAGCAGGAGAAGATCGACGCCGTCAACAAGCTCGAGCAGGAGCGCCAGGAGCTCCACGGCATGAGCGGCGACAGCTCGACGCCCGCGAACCCGCCGCCTCAGTAGTTGCCCATCGGCCAGGTCCGACCCCGACCGATGAAGGTGGGCGTGGTGCCCCCTTCCCCCCGGAGGGGAGGGAAGGGGGTTGGGGGGATGCGGGGGGCATCCGATAGACGCTGGTAAGTTGCGCGACACGTCTGAGCTCCGAAGGCGCTACGGGTAGAACCGGGCAGGCGGGTGCCCTCTTCTTAGTACCCTGCGGGCACGTCCGGCGTCGCGCCCGCCTGCCCGCGCCCCGTCGCGGACGGCATCCCGGGATGGATGCGCGCGACGCGGCCTTATCGCGGCCTCATCCTGTAATGAACCTCTGGCGGGTACCTGGGGGACCTACGTGTCGCGGCACCACCCGTCGCGGGCCGAGCGCCCCGGCGACACCACCTGGCTTCGATCTCGCGGCGCGCAGGCGAGGAGGGGTAGCGGGATGACGACGGCGGCGGCGACTGGGGCGGCGGCGACAGCGGCGGCGGCGGCCGGGGTGCGCCGGCAGGGATACCGGAGGCTTCTCGGGTTCGGCCTTGTCCTCTTCGGCGCCGCATGGGGGCTGCCGGCACCAGGAGCGGTTCGCGCGGCGCTCGCGCAGCCGGCCGTCACGGCGACGGCGGCGGAAGCCTCGGCGGCGGCAGCCTCGACGACCACGGAGTCGGCCGGCGCGGGCCCGGAGGAGGCAGAACAGCCGCTGCCGCCGGCACCGCGGCGGTTCAAGCTCGGTGTCGAGCTCGACGCCAACCTCCGCCACAGCGACGACACGCGCGTCGCGTCCCGCTACCCCTACCTGCAGGCCCAGGAGACCGTGGATCCCGGCTCGCACGCCGAGATCTCCAACGTCGCCCTGCTGGCGGATTACGATCCGTCGCCGCTCTGGCGCGCGCACCTGCGCTTCAACGGCGTCAATCTCTACTACCGCAATCCCACCTCCACCGACCACCCGTACGACCTCGCCGAGCTCTGGGTGCGCTTCGGCCGCGAGACCGGGCCGGCGATCGTGCCCGAGCGCCCGGGCATGTACGTCAAGCTCGGCAAGTTCGCGCGACCCGAGCGCGAGGAGCAGCGCCATCTCCAGAGCTACGGCCTGGTCGGAACGGCCTTCGATCTGTTCGAGGATGCCGGCCTCGAGGTGGGGGCCGACCTCGGGCGGCACTTCTTCGTCAAGGCGGCGCTCACCCAGGGCAACCCGCTGTTCATCCGCGACACCAACGCCCTGGCCGGCGATACGCCGGACCTGCTGGCTCAGGATGCCGAGTACCGCGCGAAGCTGAACGGCGGCCTCCCCATCCTCTACGACACCCACGTCGAGCACCTCGACTTCGCCCATCCGGAAGCCGCCGGCTACCTGGGCTGGCGTCTCGGCGACCCGGGCGGCGCCAGCGGCCTCGAGCTGATGGCCTGGGGACGACGGCGCCGGCTGGCGGCGAGCTACGACCTGCCCGGCAGCCCGCTCGGCGGCGACCTCGCGACCTTCACTCCGCTGGGCACGCCGATCCTGCCTTTCCACGGCAACGGCAAGCAGGAGGTGGGAGCCGATCTGCGGATCTTCCACGCCAGCGGCCTGTCCCTGTTCGCGGCAGTCGTCGACCAGCTGGTCGCCGGCCTGGGCCGCACCGGCATCGAGGCCGAAGCCGCCTGGAAGATCGACCTGCCGCTCGCCTGGGCCGCCGGCGGCCGCCAGCTGTTCTCGTTCATCGCGCCGGCGGTGCGCTACTCGAAGCTGCACAACCGCTTCTACAACCTCGCGCCGACGCCGGAGCCGAGCCTCGCCTGGGATTGGGAGAAGCTCGACGGCGGCATCCGCATCGGTCTCTGGGGCGGCATCGACCTGACAGCCGAGTACTCCTACAACCGCACCTTCCTCAACCCGCACCTGACCGAGAACGAGAACGAGTTCCTCGGCACCCTGCGCATCCGCCTCTGACGCCCGCGCGCGGGCCCGATCCATTCGCGGGGCCCCCCGCCTGATCTGTCTTCTCGGTTCGATCTCCGGGTACTACCGATAAACGTTGGTTCGCTGTCGGCGGCGCCGAATGGATCAGATCGCGGCGCACCGGCCGCGGACCGGAGCCGATGCGCGCGGTCGATGCCCTGAGTCGATTGCGGTTATCGAGATATGTCTATCATTTAGTCTACAATGAATAACTTGACATTGCGGCGACGGCCGCATATAGTCCCGAAGTGAAGGGCTCCCCTTTTCACACCCGCTGCCTCACCTCTCTGACCATGTCCGATCGGCGCCTCTGCGCGTCAAGGAGTCTCCATGAGACCTCTGGGATCGATAATGCTGTGCGCGGCCCTCGCAGGCGCCGGCCTGCCCGCCCTGGGACAGATGTGCCCCGCCAACTCCGTGTCGCCGGGAGATCCGTGCCCCGGCGCCGCGTCGTCGAGCTGCGGCTCCTTCCCGGCCACCTGTCCGGCCGGCGCCACGACCGTGAGCGGCGGCGGCAGCGCCGCCGCGATCCAGAACGCGATCAATGCCGCGTCACCAGGGGGCGTGATCTGCGTGCAGCCGGGCGTCTACACCGGCCGGATCGACTTCAAGGGCAAGGCGGTCACCGTCATGTCGCCCACCGCCCTGAGCGCGACCCTGGACGGCGGCGGCAGCGGACCGGTCGTGACTTTCGCCAGCGGCGAGGGCTACGCGAGCGTGCTGACCGGGTTCCAGATCACCCACGGCGCGGCCACCGGCGGCGGCGGGATCGCGATCATCAACGCCTCGCCCACTATCCGGAACTGCCTGGTCGCCAACAACACCGCCACCGGTTATGCCTACTCTCGCGGCGGCGGCGCGGCGATCAGCGGCAAATGGTCGGCGCCCACGATCCGCTGCACCACCTTCCAGGGCAACCATGCCGACTACAAGGGCGGCGGGCTCGAGAGCGACTACTCGGCCCATCCCTACCTGTACTTCGACACCTTCCAGGGCAACTCGGCCCCCTACGGCGGCGGCGTCGGGGTCGAGTGGAACGGCCTGGCCAGCATCTCGGACAGCCTCATCCTGAACAATGCCGCGGACGGAGACGGCGGCGGCCTCCACGTCAAGACCCAGTTCGGCACCACGCTCGTGCGCCGCACGGTGATCGCGGGCAACACCGCGCCCGGCAACGGCGGCGGCATGTGGGTGGCGGCAGGCTTCGCGACCGTGCTCAACTCGGTCTTCGACGGCAACTCGGCGTCCCATGGCGCCGCGGTGGCCTCCGGCTACGGCAGCTCGGTCAACGTC
>DATNKH010000661.1:0-6709 GCA_035603475.1 Thermoanaerobaculia bacterium | reverse complement strand
AAGGGAGGCCCGGGGGGAGATCCGCGCCCCGGACCCGGCCAATCGGCTTCGATGAAGGTGAGCTAGACGACGAAGCCCCGCTCGGCGAGCTCTTTCTCTTCGACCTGGCGCTGCGGGCCCTGCTCCTCCTCGACGACCCGGCCGTCGAACAGGTGGATGGTGCGGTCGGCATAGCGCGCGAAGCGCGGATCGTGGGTCACCATGCAGATGGTGGCGCCTTCCTTGTGCAGCTCCGCGAGCAGATCCATGACCGCCTCGCTGTTGCGCGAGTCGAGGTTGCCGGTGGGCTCGTCGGCGAGCAGGATCGACGGCTTGCCGACCACGGCGCGGGCGACCGCCACGCGCTGCTGCTGGCCGCCGGAGAGCTGCGACGGATAGTGCTTCATGCGGTGAGACATTCCGACCCGCTCCAGCGCTTCCTGGACGCGTTCCTTGCGCTCCTTGGCGGCCATGCCGCGATAGGTCAGCGGCAGCTCGACGTTCTCGTACACGGTGAGGTCGCCGATCAGGTTGAAGGCCTGGAAGATGAAGCCGATCTCCTGGTTCCTGATGCGGGCGCGGTCCGAGAACGACAGGTCGGCCACCTGCTTGCCGTTCAGCCGGTACTTGCCCTCGGACGGCGTGTCGAGCAGGCCGAGGATCGACAGCAGGGTGGTCTTGCCGCAGCCCGACGGGCCGGCGATCGAGACGTACTCGCCATTGCGGATCTCGAGATGGATGCCGGACAGGGCATGAGTCTCGACCTCGTCGGTCAGAAAGACCTTGGTCACCCCTTCGAGCAGCAGCAATGCCTCGGTGGATGCGTTCATCAATCGTCTCCTCAAGGAACGCGGTGATTAATTATAGCCTTATAGCCTCAGAATCGTCGGTCATCGCGGAACTGAGCCGCTGCCCTCGGTGCCGCGTCATTTCAAGGCGATGACCTGGAAGCCATCCTGGGCCGAGGTGTCGGACAGGATCACCTGGTCTCCGGGCTTGAGTCCGCTCACGATCTCGATGGTGTTGACGGAGCTCCGTCCGAGCATCACCGGCACACGCGTCGCTTCCTTGCCGTCCGGGCTCAGCTTGAACATCTCGACCTTGCTCTGGGCCTGGCCGTACGCCGGCCGGCCGACGTAGAGCACGTTGTCGAGGTGCTCGATCTCGATCGTGCCGTCCACCGACAGGTCGGTGCGCGCGCCCTGCGGCAGCGGACCCTGCAGCGCCACGTCGACCAGCACCGTGCCGTCCTGCACCGAGGGGGCGACGCGCGAGACGGAGCCGTTCGCGATGCCGTTGCGGGTGTCGACGGCCGCCTTCTGGCCGACCCGCACGTCCTTCGCCTGGGTCTCCGGGATGCGCAGCTGCGCCTTCAGCTGATCGGGGCGCGCGACGCGCGCCAGGGTGGTGCCGGCAGTGACCCGCTGGCCCACGTTCACCGGCACCTCCTGCAGCACGCCGGCGAGGCCGGCCCTGACGGTGAGCGAGTCCACCTGGTGCTTGCGCAGGTCGTAGACCGCCGCCAGGTTCTCGACCCGCGACCGCTGCGCCGCGTTCTGCGCGTCGACCGAGGCTTCCGCCTTCTTGTACTTGTCCTGCTCGATGGCGACGGTCTTGTGCAGCTCGTCGGCCTTGAGCAGGGAGAGCTTGAGGGTGATCTCCGGGATCAGCCCGTCCGTCGAGAGCTTCTTGTTGGCCTCGGCCTGCAGGTCCGCCTGGGCGCTGGCGGACAGCGCGCTGGTGACCGTCGACTGCTGGTTCAACAGCTGGGTGGCGAGCTGGGCGCGCAGGTTGTCGGCGTCGGCCTGCGCCGCCTTGAGCTGCGCGAAGGCCTCGGCGGCGTTCTGCTGCACCTCTGGATTGCTCATCTCGATCAGCATCGAGTCCGGCGTCACGGTGACGCCGGGCAGGTTGGGGATGCCCTCGATGCGGCCCTCCACCTGCGCCGAGATGAAGCGTACGGCCGAATCGATCGGCACCAGCGTGCCGGAGCCGCGCACCTGGCGCAGCATCTCGCCGCGGTGGACGGTGTCGATCCAGACGGTCTGGCGCTCGACCGTGGGAGCCGCGGGCTTCAGGCGCGACAGGCCGAGGGTGATCAGCCCGATGGCCAGCACGGCGCCGATGGCGATCAAGACATTGCGCCGGCGGCGCTTCTCGGCTTGTCCGGTGCGAACGATGTCCATAGAGAACCCCTCTCCCTCCTTGCACTACGCAGCTCGTGTGCCATGGTTTCGCGGCATGCGTATGTATCTGCAAACACGGTGCTTGCAGCCGGCATTCCGGAGACCGTCGGGGCCGCCGCCTGTCCGTTTGCGGGCAGCCCCGTCCCAGGACCGGACAGGGCCGTGGCAGCCGGCGGTCGTGTCTCCGAGGATTGCCCTTGCCCCCTCTGAGCCCGTATGGGCGAGGGGTCCAAGTCAATAGGGAGGCGGCGGAGGACTGCGACCCCTCGCCCATACGGGCTGAGAGGAGGCAAGGGCAATCCAGGACACGACCGCCTGCGTGCTAGGGTGGGGGCGCATGAGCGCCGAGGAGCATCGGGCCGCCGCGCCCGGCGTGCTGGGCTTCGGGCTGATCACGGTCAGCGACTCTCGCGCCAAGGCGGACGACGTCAGCGGCCGCTTGCTGCGCGAGGGGGTCGTTGCCGCGGGGCACCTGGTGGTCGAGACGGTGCTGGTGGCCGACGACGTGGCGGCGATCCGGGCGGCCGTGGGGCGCCTGCTCGAGCAGCCGGGGCTGGACGTGGTGGTGGCGACTGGCGGCACCGGGTTCTCGCCCCGCGACCTGACGGTGGAAGCGGTGGCGCCGCTCTTCGATCGCACGGTCGAGGGCTTCGGCGAGCTGTTCCGGATGCTCTCCTACCAGCAGGTCGGCGCGGCGGCGATGCTCAGCCGTGCAGCCGCCGGCCTGGTCCGGGACCGCGCCGTCTTCCTGCTCCCGGGCTCGCCGAAAGCGGTGACGCTGGCCCTGGAAGCCCTGATCCTCCCCGAGGCGGCACACCTGCTGGCCCAGGCCCGGCGGTCGCGCTAGCTCCCACGAGAGTCCATCGATCGTTCGCCCGCCTGCGAGCCGGCCGCGCGCCGGATGCAGAATTCCGCCGCGCGCCGGACCGTCGTCGATCGTGGCGGGTCAGGCCCTCCGGCCGAACAACAGCCGCCACAGGACCAGCAGCACGATGGCGCCGAGAACGGCGATGACCAGGTTGCGCACGTCCAGGCCGCCGGCGAGGCCGCCGAAGCCGAGCAGCGTCGACAGCCAGCCGCCGACCAGGGCGCCGGCGATGCCGACGAGGATGGTGATGACGCAACCGCCCGGGTCGCGGCCCGGCACCAGCGCCTTGGCGACGAGTCCCGCGATCAACCCGAGCACGATCCAAGCCAGGAGTGACATCTTCCGCTGCCTCCTCTGAGTCCCGTGTGGGTAGTGTCACCACCCCCGTGCGGGCGGACAGGCGTGCGAGGGGCGTGCCAGATACAATCCGAGATCTATGGCAACTCCCGCCGGACCCACCGCCGCCGTGCCCACCGACGCCGCTGCCGAGCCTCGCGGACAGCGCCTCTTCCTGATCGACGGCTACTCCAACATCTTCCGGGCGTTCTACGCCATCCGCAACCTCTCCAACTCGCGAGGCGAGCCGACGAACGCCATCTACGGCTTCGTCACCATGCTGCGCAAGTTGCTGCGCGAAGAGCAGCCGGAGCTCATCGGCGTCGCCCTGGAGACCGGCAAGACCTTCCGCGCCGAACGCTTCGAGGCCTACAAGGCGAACCGCGCGCCGATGCCCGAGGACCTGGCGAGCCAGATGCCCTGGATCCGGCGCGTGCTCGAGGCGTTCCGCATCCCGATCCTGGAGCTGGCGGGCTACGAGGCCGACGACGTCCTGGGCACCCTCTCCTGCCGCGCCGCCGAGGCCGGCTATCACGTGGTCCTGGTCTCCGCGGACAAGGACCTGATGCAGTTGGTCGAGCCCCGCGTGTCGCTCTACCACACGGGGCGCTCCAAGCTCTACGGCCCGGGCGACGTGGCCGAGGACTTCGGCGTGCCGCCCGCGAAGGTCGCCGACGTGCTGGCGCTGATGGGCGACTCGATCGACAACATCCCGGGAGTGCCGGGGATCGGCGACAAGGGTGCGAAGGCGCTGATCCAGGAGTTCGGTTCGCTCGAGGAGCTGCTGGCCCGCGCCGGCGAGGTGGCGCGCAAGAGCTATCGCGAGGGCCTGCAGCAGCACGCCGAGCAGGCGCGGCTGTCGAAGGAGCTGTCGACCATTCACACCAGCCTGCCCATTCCCTTCGACCCCGCGGCCCTGCGGCGCGACCCGCCGGACACCGCGGCGCTGCGCCGCCTCTACGGCGAGCTCGAGTTCTTCTCGCTGGCCGAGGAGCTGGCGCCCGAGCCGGCCGCCCAGATCCTGCTCGGCGGCGGGGCCGGAGCCCATCCCGCCGGCGCCGCCGGCACGGACGACGGCGCGCCGGGCGCCGCCGTGGACGCCGGTCCCGGAGGAGGGCTGCCGGTGGCGCGGGAGGCCCTCTCGCCCGCCGAGTGGGAGGCCGCGGCGGCGGAGGTCCTGCGAGCGGCGGCAGCGGGCCGGGAGGGCGGAGGAGGGGAGGCAGGCGAGCTCTTCGCGGCCGTGCTGGGAGAGGCGCCGCCGCTCGGCCTGGCGCTGGCGGCCGGGGCAGGTCCGGCCGGTCCCGCGGTCCAGGCCGGCGAAGCCGCGCCCGTGCTGCTCGCCGATTTCCGGCGGCCCGGCCTGCGCGAAGCGGCGGTGGCCACGCTCGGCCGCTGGCTCGCCGCGCCCGGAGCGCGGCTCGCGGGCCACAACCTGAAGGAGGTCCTGCGCCTCTGTCCCGGCGGCGAGCTGTGCGGCGCCGAGCTGTTCGACGCCATGCTGGTGTCGTACCTGCTGAAGCCCTCGGTGCATGGCCACAGCCTCGACGAGCTGGCGCTCGAGCGCTTCAACGCCCGGCCGCTCTCGGCGAAAGAGGCGGGTTGGGACAAGGGCCAGGCGCCCGAGCCCGGCGACCCGCGGCTGCTGGCCTACGCCGCCGAGCGGGTGATGCTGGCACAGCGCATGGCCGCCGGCATGCGCCAGGAGCTCGCGGCCGCCAACGGCGGCGCGTTGGCCCGCATCTACCGCGACCTCGAGATGCCGCTGCTGCCGGTGCTGCTCGGCATGGAAGAGGCAGGCATCCAGCTCGACGCCGAGTACCTGCGCGCCATGTCGGAAGAGCTGGGGCAGGAGGTGCGGCAGCTCGAGGAGGAGATCTGGCGCCAGGCCGGCGAGCGCTTCAACCTCAACTCGCCGCAACAGCTCGGAGTGGTGCTCTTCGAACGCCTGGGGCTGCCGGCGCTCAAGCGCACCCAGAAGACCCGCAGCTACTCGACCGGCGCCGAGACCCTCGAGGGTCTGGCGGCCCGCGGCTACCCGATCGCCCAGCTGCTGCTGCGCTACCGCGAGCTGTCCAAGCTCAAGAGCACCTACGTCGACGCCCTGCCGGCGATGCTGGGGGAGGACGGGCGCCTCCACACCCGCTTCTACCAGGCGGTGGCCGCCACCGGGCGCCTGTCCTCGGCCAACCCCAACCTGCAGAACATCCCGGTGCGCACCGAGCTCGGCCAGCGGATCCGGCGCGCCTTCGTCGCCGGCCCCGGGCAGTCGCTGCTAGTCGCCGATTACAGCCAGATCGAGCTGCGCATCCTGGCGCACATCGCCGCGGAGCCGGAGCTGATCCGCGCCTTCGCGGCCGGCGAGGACATCCACCGCGCCACCGCCGGCACCGTCTTCGGCGTCGCGCCGGAGCTGGTCAGCGCCGATCAGCGCCGCGCCGCCAAGACGATCAACTTCGGCATCCTCTACGGCATGAGCGCCTTCGGCCTGTCGCAGAACCTCGGCATCTCGAAGGGCGACGCCGAGCGCTTCATCGCCGCCTACCTGGACCGCTACCAGGGGGTGCGCCGCTACGTCGAGGAGACCCTGCAGAGCGCCGAGCGGGAAGGCAAGGTGGAGACGCTCTACGGGCGCGTCCGCTGGCTGCCCGACATCCGCAGCAAGAACCACAACCTGCGCGAGAATGCCCGGCGCATGGCGATCAACGCCCGCATCCAGGGCACCGCGGCCGACCTGCTCAAGCAGGCCATGATCGCGGTCGACCGCCGCCTGCGTCGCGAGCATCCCGGCGCCCGCCTGCTGCTGACGGTGCACGACGAGCTGCTCTTCGAGGTGCCGGAAGCCGAGGTGGAGCCGATCGGGAGGCTGGCGCGCCAGGAGATGGAGGGCGTCGCCCAGCTGGCGGCCCCGCTGGTCGTGGACGTCGGCTCCGGCAAGAGCTGGTACGACGCCAAGACCTGAGCCGCGGTCCGGAGCTGGTCCCTCATCCTCGTCGCCATCGCTCACGAGAGGTCCTGTCATGCGGGTCGCTGCGATCTACGACATCCACGGCAACCTCCCCGCGTTGGAGGCCGTGCTCGCGGAGATCCGGCGAGCTGGCGTCGATCATGTCGTGGTCGGGGGCGACGTCCTGCCGGGCCCGATGCCAGTTGCAACGCTCGACTGCTTGCTGGGCGTCGACGACATCCCGGTCGAGTTCCTTCGCGGCAACGGCGACCGCGCCGTGCTCGAGGAGAGGGCGGGCGCGGCGACGAGCAGCGTTCCGGAACCATATCGAGAGGTCATGCGCTGGTCGGCGCGGCAGCTCCAGCCCGAGCACGCGCGGTGGCTGGCCGGCTGGCC
>DATNKH010000660.1:0-14199 GCA_035603475.1 Thermoanaerobaculia bacterium | reverse complement strand
GTCTACGAGCAGCCCGCGAAGCCCGCCGTGTCGAGGACCGGCTGGAAGGAGGTACCCACCGGGTTCTGGTAGGTCCGGTTCTGGCCGGTGAAGGTGTCGGTGACCGTGATGACGACGCCCACGTTGGTGAGCCCCGAGGCGAAGAACCAGACTCTCTGGACCAGGCCGCAGGCATCCACGACCTTGGTGACCAGCTCGAGGTTGTTGCCGCTGAAGAACGAGAACGTCCCCGAGTCGTCGGTCGTCTGGAAGGCCGTCGCCGCCCCGGCCGCTCCCTGCGCCGTCCGCCAGACGGCCTGGACCTGGAACCGGCCGTGATGCAGGCAGAGCACGGTCGAGGTGCCGACGCAGCTGGGCAGCAGCGTCGGGGGATGACTCGCCGATTGCTCGAGGAGATCGGGGAACGAGGAGAGCGCCCAGTGGAGAGTGGTGTCGTTGACGCCGATGGTGAGGTCGTACGGCTCCTGGGGCTGGAAGCGGATGCCCGCGGCGGTGCCGAACGCCTCGGTGCCGTCGGGCTGCAGGGCCTGGGCCAGCAGCGCGCCGATCTGGCCCGGGGACATGCCCGCGGCGAGGGGGACCTCGGCCGTGAAGATGCGGCCGGAGACGAGGCCCCGGTGCACGACGCGAACGGCGTCGGGAAGCGCCGGGTTGGCGGCCACGCCGCTGACCGCGCCGCCGAGCTCGAGCTGCAACGCGCCGCTCGCCGAGTCGACCTCGTAGGAGCCGAATCTCGACGCCGGCCGCCCGCCGGACGCCGCCAGGTCCTCGACGACGTCGGCGGCGACCCAGGCTCCCGGGCAGAGCCCCGTCTCGGCGTTGGCGATGCGCAGGCTGTTGCCGTTGCAGTCGGCGTGGAAGGCGCCGGGCTCGGCAGGATCTGCGGCATCGGCGGTATCGGAGGCATGGGCGGCATGGGCGGCAGCCGCCGGGAACCAGCAGCCGTAGCCGTGGCGGTTGATCGCGTCGGCGAACAGCTGGCAGAGCTGGGAGGAGTAGGCGTTGGACGAGGCCTGGATCGCGACCGGACAGGTGAACAGGGGCCGCGCCGCCCCGGGGCAGACGACACCCATGCGGATCTCCGCGGCGGCCCCCGGGCTCTCCCCGAGCGTCGAGTAGGACGAGTAGGACGGCCTCACCGCCTGGGCGGCGCAGGGCGCGCCGAGGATGCGAAAGGCCGGGACCTGGCCGTAGGACGGAGAGAAGCCCGTACCGTCCTGCACGTTCTCGTACAGCGTGTCCTGGATGCCCGCGTTGTTCGCGAACCAGACGGCGCTGCCGGACGCCAGGGTCGGCTCCTCGACCGTGAGCTGGAGATAGTAGGTCGTTCCGGCCGCGAGGACCCCCGAGCCCGGGATCGACACCAGGCGGGGATACTCCGTCAGCTCGGTGGCGGTCCCCTGGAAGAACCAGGCGCCCGGGTTGGCGCCGATCCTCGCCTCGAGCCGCATGCCGAGCGAGCCCGTCGCCTGCGAGACCTCGATCTCGACGTGATCGAGACAGTAGTCGAAGCCGGCAGGCACCGTGAAGGGCGCGGCCACGACGACGTTGGTGGGCCCACCCGTGGCCGGATCGCTGCCGTAATCGGTCAGGACCTGGCTGTCCGCCGGGTCGGTGTAGAAGCCGTCGTTGGCCATGAAGTTGCTGTAGACGACCTGCTGCGAAGCCGCCACGCCGGCGCCGGCGAGCAGGCCGAGGCCGCCAAGGAGCGCTGCGAGTCGCTGCATGCTTGCCTCCGTCTCCGCGGCGCGTGCGAGCGCTCCGGAAGAGCCCCGCCGCTGCAAGGAGTTGCGCCGCTAATGCTGCACGCAGATGCTGTGCAAGTCAATTGCGGGCTGCTCCCGCGCTCCCACTGCTCCCGCCCGCGCCGCCCGCCCCGCCCGCGCCGCCCGCCTGCCGGGCGGCTCTCAGAAATCGTCGCGCCGCTGGTCCAGCATGGCGCGCACCCGGCGGGCGAGGAGACTAGGATCGAAGGGCTTCTGCACGAAGGCGACGCCGGGCGCATCAGCCTGCACCGCGCGGTCGGCGTAGCCGGACATGTAGACGACACGCAGGCCGGGACGCCGAGCGAGCAGGTCCTGGGCCAGCTCGACGCCGCTCCTGCCGGGCATGACGACGTCGGTGAGCAGCAGGTGGATGGGGCCGGTGTGCTCCGCGGCGCGCCGCAGCGCCTCGTCGGCGCGGGCCGCCTCGAGCACGGCATAGCCCTGCCCTTCCAGGATCTCTCGCGCCAGCGACCGGATCGACGCCTCGTCCTCGACCACCAGGATGGTCTCGTGGCCGCGGCCCGCGGCCGCCGTCGCGGCGCTCGCCGGCGTCGCGGGCTCGTCGGTGCGCGGCAGGTAGACGGCAAAGCTGGCGCCCTCGCCCGGCACGCTCTCGACCTCGAGGCGGCCGCCGCTCTGGTGGACGATCCCGTAGACCGTGGCCAGCCCGAGCCCGGTCCCCTTGCCCTCTTCCTTGGTGGTGAAGAACGGCTCGAAGAGATGCGCCATCACGGCGCTGTCGATCCCGCAGCCGGTGTCCGCGACCTTCAGCACCACGTGGGTGGTGTCGGCAGGGGCATCGGCGCCGGTGCGGGCAGCGCCGTCGCTCCCGGTTCCCGCCGCCGGGTCATTGCGGGTCGAGAGGGTCAGCCTGCCGCCGCCGGGCATCGCGTCGCGCGCGTTGACGACCAGGTTCATCAGCACCTGCTCGATCTGCCCGGCATCGGCGCGGATCCGCGCCAGCCGCGGCTCGAGATCGGTGACCAGCTCGATGTCCTCGCCGATCAGGCGCCGCAGCATCTGCTCGAGCTGACGGATGAGGGCGTTGACGTCGATGACCGTGGGCACCAGGACCTGATGGCGGCTGAAGGCCAACAGCTGGCGCGTCAGCCCGGCGGCGCTCTCGCCGGCGCGGACGATCGCCTCGACCTGGCGGCTCACCGCCGGACGGTCGGCGAGCGCATCCAGCACCATGTTGCCGTAGCCGAGGATCAGGGTGAGCAGGTTGTTGAAGTCGTGGGCGACGCCGCCGGCCAGCCGGCCCACCGATTCCATCTTCTGCGCCTGCTGGAACTGCGCCTCGAGGCGCCGGCGCTCGGTGATGTCGCGCAGGATGGCGAGGGCGGTCGAGTCGTCGCCGATGCGCACCAGCGAGACCGACACCTCGACCGGGACCCGCGAGCCGTCGGCGCGCACCAGGTGACGCAGCGGCACCCGCGCCTTCCCATCCACCGCCAGGTTCGCGCGGCTCCGCCGCGAGTCCTCCAGCTCCTCGGGCGCCACGAAGTCGTCATAGCGGCTGCCAACGATCTCCCGGCGCGGCCGGCCGAGCAGGTCCAGCGCGGCGCGGTTGGCCTCCAGGATGCGCTGCTCCACGTCGAGGACCAGGATGGCGTCGTTGGCCTGCTCCATCAGGGCGCGGTAGCGCTCCTCGGAGGCCGCCAGGCGGTTGAGCGACTGGCCGAGCGCCACCGTCTGGCCGAACTGCACGGCAAGGCTGCCGGCGAAGCCGAGCCAGGAGTTGTCCGAGAGATCCTGGTGGTCCGACGCCAGCACCAGCACCCCGAAGGTCTCCCCCATCACCACGAACGGGACCACCAGGGCGGAGGGGCGCCCCAGCCGGGTGAGGAAGTTCGTGGCGGCGCCGGCGCCGACGCCGGGCGCGTCCGGCGTACCTGCCGGCGCCAGCGCGGCCGGCCGGCCGGAGGCGACGATCGCATCGATGATCTCGGGGTGGCCGAAGCAGGCCTCGGCATCTTCGCGCATCGCGGCCGCGATCCCGCACTGCGCCTGCAGCCGGTACCGGTTCTCCCCCTCGACGAGATAGAGCAGCCCGGTCGAGAGGCCCGCGGCGTCGAGGCACTGCACGAGCACGTCGCCGATCACCTCGGGCACGTTGGCCGGCTGGCCGAGCACCTCGGACAGGCTGCGCATCAAGGCCAGCGCCGTCGCCTGGATGCCCGCCTGGCGCAGCAGGGCGCGGTTCTGCGAGGACTGGCGCTCGAGCTGCGCCTGGACGCGCTGCCGGTGGAGAGCGGCCAGCTCGGCCTCACCGGCCTCACCGACCGCGCCGGCGCCGGGGCCGCCGGAACCGCCGCCGGCCGCGGGCAGGATCGGCGCCGCCGGCGCTGCCGGCGCTGCCGGCGAGCATTGCGCGCCGCCGCGCAGGGCCGTACGCAGCGCCTCCCCTGCGGCGGCCAGATCCGCGGTGCGCGGCACCAGGGCGCTGGCGCCCATCTTGCGGGCCAGCTCGCGGTCGGCTTCGTCGAGATAGGCCGAGGAGAAGAGGACCACCGGCACCGCCGCCAGCGCGGGGTCGCGGCGCACCTCGCGGCAGAGGGCGAAGCCGTCCATCGCCGGCATGCCGGCATGGGCGAGGATGGCGTCCGGCGGCGCGGCGCGGGCCTTTTCCAAGGCCTCGGCGCCCCCCGACGCCGTGTCGACTGCGTAGCCCTGGTGCTTGAGGCGCAGGGCGGCGAGCTTCAGGTTGAACGGATCGTCGTCCGCGACCAGCACGGTCCGGCCCTCTCCCAACGTCTTCGGGGCACTGAGGTGTGCGCGCACCACCTCGAGCAGGCGCGACGGTTCGATCGGCTTGGGCAGGAACTCGGTGAGCTCGCCGGCCCTGGCCCGCAGCTCGCCGAGGCGGGAGACCATGCCGGTGACGAGCAGGGCCGGCACGTCCTCGCGGCCGGCCTGCCGGCGCAGCTCCTCGAGCAGCCGCATGCCGTCGGTGTCGGGGAGCACGTAGTCGAGGACGATGAGGTCGGGCGACCGCTCGGCGGCGGCGGCGAGCGCCGAGCGTCCGTCGCCGGCTTCGAGCACGAGGTAGCCATCGCTCTCCAGGGCGACGCGCACCATCTTGCGGGTGATCGGGTTGTCCTCGACCACCAGCACCACGTGCCCGTTCATGGCGAGCTCACCCGGTCCCAGCCGGCGAGGACACCGGCGATGACCGCCGGCAGCGTGCGGGTGTCGATCGGCTTGGTGATGTAGCCGTCGCATCCCGCCTGCCGGGCCTTCTCCTCGTCTCCCTTCATGGCGTACGCGGTGAGCGCCAGGATGGCGACGCCGCTCGTCGCGGGGTCTCCCTTCAGGCGCCGGGTCAGGGTCAGCCCGTCCATGCCCGGCAGCTGCAGGTCCATGAGGATGAGCCGCGGATGGAAGCCGTCGAGTATCGTCAGCGCTTCCTCGGCATCCACGGCCACCCGCACCTCGTAGCCCTCCGCGGCCAGCACCACGCGCGCGAGCTTGAGGTTGGTCGGATTGTCGTCGACGATCAAGATCGGCTCACCGGCCACGGGGCGGCTCCCTGGCGACCGATTCCGCGGGCCCCTTGGCGATCGAAGGCGCAGGCTCCTCCGTCGGAGCGGCCACCGGTGCCACCCCGGCGCGCGCCAGCGAGGCGAGGAGGTCCTGGCGCCGCAGGGGCTTGGTGAGGAAGTCGTGCAGCGGCCAGCCGGTGGTCACCAGCTCCGCCACCACCGTGGTGGCGATCACCGGCACGCCGCGGTTGGGGGCGGTCGCCTGGATGGCGGAGAGCAGCTCGAGCGCGCCGACGTCGGGCAGCAGCAGGTCGAGGGTGACGGCGGCGAAAGCGCGCCGCCGGCAACGGTCGAGCGCCTCGCCGCCGGTCGCCGCGGCCTCGACGGCAAAGCCGGCGGCGGCCAGCTCGCGCACCAGCCAGGCGCGGTCCCTGGCGTCGTCTTCGATCACCAGGACACAGGGCGAGTCGGGGTGCGGCGGCGGTGGCGCGGGCGCGAGGGTCGCGGCCGGGCTCGCGGCACGGGGCAGGACGGCGAAGAAGCGGCTCCCCTGGCCGGGAGTGCTGTCGACGCCGACCCTGCCGCCCTGCGCCTCGACGATGCGCCGCGTCAGGGCCAGGCCGAGGCCGGTGCCGCCGTACTTCTTGGCCGCGCCGACGTCGAGCTGCTGGAACTCGACGAACAGCCGCCCCAGGTCCTCGGGCCGGATGCCGATGCCGGTGTCCTCGACCTCGAGGCGGAAGTGCTCGCCGCCCTCGGGCGCCATGCGCAGCGTGACGCGGCCCTCCTCGGGGGTGAACTTGAGCGCGTTCGAGAGGTAGTTGTAGAGGACCTGCTTGAGCTTGGCCGGATCGGCGACCACCTCGCTGACGCCCGGGTCGACCTCGATCGAGATGCCGATGCGGCGCGAGGCCGCCAGGCTGCGCAGGATGTCGCGCACCTCGGCGGCGATCTTGCCGAGGTCCACCCGCTCGGGCAGGAACTCCATCTTGCCGGCCTCGATCTTCGACAGGTCGAGCACGTCGTTGATCAGTCCCAGCAGGTGGCGCGAGCTGGTGAGGATGTCTCCCAGGTACTCCTTCTGGTCGGGCGCGACCGGTCCCACCTTGCCGTCGTGCATCAGCTCGGCGAAGCCGATGATCGCGTTGAGCGGCGTGCGCAGCTCGTGCGACATGTTGGCGAGGAACTCGCTCTTCAGGCGGCTGGCCTCCTGCAGGCTCCTGCGGCGCAGCTCCTCGAGGCGGTGGCGCTCGGTGATGTCGCGGATGGCGCTCGACACCAGGATGCCCTCCTCGGTCTCGAGCGGCGAGAGGCTGATCTCGACCGGGAACTCGCTGCCGTCCTTGCGCCGGCCGTAGAGCTCCATGCCGGTGCCCATGCCGCGCACCCGCGGGTCGGCGAAGAAGTGGTTCCGGTGCAGCGGATGCTGGCCGCGGAAGCGCTCGGGCACCAGCATCTCCACCAGCTGGCCGAGCAGCTCCTCGCGGCTGTAGCCGAACAGCTTCTCGGCCTGGCCGTTGATCAGCTCGATGGTCCCCTGGCGGTTGACGATGACCATGGCGTCAGGAGCCGATTCGAGCAGCCCGCGGAACTTGGCCTCGACCTTCTTGCGGTCACTGATGTCGCGGATGGCGGCGGTCGCGAAGATGCCCTCCTCGGTCGCCAGCGGCGAGAGGCTGATCTCGGCAGGGAAGGTGCTGCCGTCCCGCCGCCGCGCGAACAGCTCGAGACCGCGGCCCATCGGGCGCGGGCGTGGGTCCGTGAAGTAGGCAGTCCGGTAGCCGGGGTGGCGCCCACGGAAGCTCTCGGGCACCAGCTCCTCCACGGCGGTGCCCAGGAGGTCGCTGCGGCCGGCGCCGAAGAGCCTCTCGGCCTGGGTGTTGACCAGCACGATGCGGCCGGCGACGTTGACCATCACCATGGCGTCCGGCGCCGCCTCGAGCAGGCCGCGGAACCTGGCGTCGAGCATCCGCGACTGCCGCAGGATGTCGAGGCTGCCGTCGTCGCTCGGGCCGCCGGCCCGGCTCGGGTCCGCGGCGCTGCCGGAGCTGCCAGCGCTGCCGGCGCCGCCGGCGCTGCCAGCTCTGCCGGAGGCGGGGACAGCGCCGGCGTCACCCGCGGGGCCGACCGGCCCGTCCAGCAGCTCGCGCACCATGCGGGCCAGGGCTTCGACCGAGAAGGGCTTGCCCAGCAATGCCGCACCGGCCGGGAGCCTCTCCCGGCGGGCGGTGGCGCCGTCCACGGCGCCGGACATGAACAGCACCTTGATGGCCGGCCGCAGGCTGGCTATCCGCGCCGCCAGGTCCGGGCCCCGCATGCCGGGGACCTCGATGTCGGTGAGCAGGACGTGGATGTCGCCGAGATGGTGGCGGGCCGTCTCGAGCGCCTGGTCGCCGTTGGCCGCCGCGAGCACCGCGTAGCCGCGGGTCTCGAGCGCCAGCCGCGCCAGCAGCCGGATGCTCTCGTCGTCCTCGACCAGCAGGACCGTCTCCCGCGAGGACGGACCCTGCCCGGCGCCGGGGCCGGCCTGCGGCTGCCCGGTGGCGTCTTGGCGAGAGATGTCCTTCATGGATCGAATCTACGCGGTGGCGGAGACCGGCAACATCGTCGCGCCGCCGAGAACCGCGTCGTTCTCCGGCTGACACGCGGGTGCTAACAGACGGCACGCCGGCACCTGCTCGAAGGTGCCTACTCGAAAAGGCGGTTGACGATCGAGTACTGCACGAGGTCGTAGTTCTCACGCATGCCCATCTTCTCGAGGATGCGCGCGCGGTAGGTGCTCACCGTGGCCACCGAGAGTCCGAGCTGCTCGGCGCTGGCGGTCACCGTCTTGCCCGAGGCGAGGAGCCGGAAGACCTGGAACTCGCGGTCGGACAGCAGCTCGTGCGGGGCGCGCCCGGGAGCCAGGCCGATCTCGCCGGCGAGACGCTCGGCGAGGCTGGGGCTGACGTACCTCCTCCCCGCCAGCACGCTCCGGACCGCCGCGACGAGATCGGCGGCGGTGGTCTTCTTGGCCAGGTAGCCGGCGGCCCCGGCGCGTAGCGCCCGCACCGCGAACTGCTCCTCCGGATACATGCTGAGCACCAGGACCGGCAGCCTGGGGCGCGCGCGGCGCAGCTCCTTCAGCGCCTCGAGCCCACTCCTGCCCGGCAGCGAGATGTCGAGGATGACGGCGTCCCAGTCCGCCGCCTCCACCATGCGCAACGCCTCCTCGCCGCTCGCCGCTTCGCCGAAGATCGCATCGTCGACGGCGCCGTCGAGGATCTGCTTGAGACCCTGCCGCACGACGGCGTGATCGTCCACCAGCAGGATGCGGGTCATCGCGGCAGGATCACCTCGACCGTGGTGCCCGCGATGAAACGGCGCCGGATCACGACCTCCCCGCCCAGCGCGCGGGCCCGCTCGCGCATGCCGAGCAGACCGATGGATCGCGAGTCGCCGATCTTGTCCTCGGGGATGCCGCGGCCGTCGTCGCCGATCTCCAGGGTCACCCGGCATGCCTCCGCGGCAAGCCGGATGTCGACCACGGTCGCGCCGGCGTGGCGCACGACGTTGGTCAGCGCCTCCTGGAGGATGCGGAAGAGGGCCGTCGCCTGGTCCGGGCTGAGACTCGCCCCCGCCATGGTGGCGACCAGCCGGCAGGCGATGCCGGTGCGCTTCTCGAAGTCCGCGACGTACCACTCGACGGCCGCTTCGAGACCCAGCTCGTCGAGGATGCCGGGCCGCAGCTCGCTGATGACGTGGTGCACCGCGTCCGACGCGAGGTCGAGCAGCTGCGACATGTCCTGGAGCTTGACGGCGAGCGCCTCGCGCGCCGCGGGCACCGGAAACGCGAGCGACTCCAGCTGCCGCTCGAGCCAGCCCACGTCCAGCCGCAGGGCGGTCAGGATCTGGCCGACCTCGTCGTGGACCTCCCGCGCGATGCGCGCGCCCTCCTCCTCCCGGGCGGCACGCAACCGCTCGGATAGCGCCCGCAACCCCTCGTACGACTGCAGCAGGCGCTCCTCGGTGCGCTTGCGCTCGGTGACGTCCTGGCCGAAGCCGATGGTCGTGCCGTCGGACAGCTTGAGGCGCGTCCACAGCGTGTCGACCAGGTTGCCGCTGCGGTTGCGGAGCCGGAAGGGGGTCCATTCGGTGATCGATCGGTGGATGAAGTCGATCGCCCGGCGCCGCTCTTCGGGGTCCGGATAGACCTCGGCCATGACGTCGACCGCTTGCGCTTCCTCCACGGTCCAGCCGAGGACCCGCTCCCATTCGCGGTTGGCGACGACCAGGCGGAGTGCCTCGGGATCGAACAGCGAGACCATCACCGGGACGTTGTCGAAGATGGTCTGCAGCAGCTCGGACCTCTGCTGCTGCGCCTGCCTCTCCCGCTGGCGCCGCGCCAGCTCGGCGCCGATCGCGGCGAGCCGCTCCGGCGCGCGGTTCAGCGCCACGAAGTAAGGGCTCGCGGCCACCCCCCGCGGTCCCAGCACGTCGGGATGCGTCTCGAGCACGCCATGGCGCACGGTCAGGTCGCTCAGCGACTGCACCTCGTGCAGGCAGAGGATGACGCAGGGCCAGCTGTCGGCGAGCTCGGAGAGCATGGCCTCGAAGACGAGGAGCTCGGCGTCGGGCGCCTGCCGCTCCCGGTCCCACCCGACGATGCCGGCGAGGCGGAGGACGCGGGCGCCGGCCGCCAGCGCCGCCGCGAGGCCCGCCTTCACCTCTTCGAGCATGGCATGGGCCGAGGGGCCGCGGCCGACCACCCTGAGACGGCCGCTCGCCTGGCAGCCCGCGACATCCACCCCCTGCCTGTCGAAGATGCCCAGGATGCGCTGGTTGTCCGCGGCCTCGCCCGCGACCACGCAATGATCGGAGCCGCGCAGCCCGGTGGTCAGGAAGCCGAGCGCGTGCTCCAGGTGCTCTGTGTTTTCGCAGAGACAGGCGAGATGAGAATGCAGGGGGACATGCCAGCCGCCGATCCCCAGATCGACGGTAGGAGGCGATTCCAGCGCCTTGGCGTGCTTCTCGGCCGGCACGGTATACCCCCCGAAAGCGCCCCTTTTCCGCCCGCTGCTAGGCCGGACAAGGACCTTTCATCACATCTTAAACCTTTTCAGCCGTAGTTGGTAGGGGTATGAGGGGATATTTTCTGACCATCGCGACATCGACGATCTATGCCTCGACTCACTGAATGAATCGCGCAGACTTCCCCACTCCTCCGGGCCGAGCCAGTCGTCCTACGGCAATTCTCAGTCGGCCTTGCCCACTTCCGCGCCGATCCGCTTCCAATAGCTGTACACTAAGAAGGCGCAATCTCGAAAATCATGAGTCCGCCATGCCGGCCTGCCGCGGCCTCGTGGACGGCAAAAAGCCAGGCCAGGGAAGGCGGCCGGGAGAAGAACATGACGACCCCTGAGCTGCGCGAAGAGCCGAGCCGGGCAGAAGACCAGCCGGTGACGGCGATCGACGTCGAACGGTACCTCTCCGGGCGTCTCGAGGAGCAGATCACTTACTACGAGAACGCCGCCAGCCGCGCCAAGCAGATGCATGTGTGGCTGCAAAGCGGCATCATCGTGCTCAGCGTGATGGTGCCGGTGGCGGTCAGCCGCCCCCAGGATTGGAGCGGATGGATGCGCTTCCTGGTGGTGGCCGCCTCCCTCCTGCTGCCGGCGATGACCGGGCTGACCAGCTTCCGCAAGTACGGCGAGACCTGGATCTCCTACCGCACCACCGCGGAGCTGCTCAAAACCGAGAAGTATCTCTTCCTCACCGGCAGTGGCCGCTATCGCGACAACCCGAACGCCTTCCATGACCTCGTCGAGGCCGTGGAAGCGCAGCTCATCGCCGAGCACACCAAGTTCCGCGCCTCCTTCACCGAGGTGCGCCAGGCAGCCGCCGGACACGAGAAGACTCCTCGGCACGCCGCCGAGAAGGCAGCCTGACCTCGCCGGGAAGGAGCACGATGATCCGCCCTCGACGTGGCCGCACCGGCGCCGCCTCGGCGCTCCGCCTGGGACTCCTGGTCTTGGCCGGCGCCCTGGCGGCCGGAGTGTCGGCCGATCGCCAGGCCGAGCAACCTTCCCGGGAGAGCTTTACCTTCGCAGTCCCGGCGGCGGAGGACTTGGAGCTGCCTGGCGGCTCCTGGACGGATCGAGTGGTGGGAATCCCGGGGCCGGACCTGGTCGAGAAGCGGGGCGTCCCCGGCCTCCCCACTTTCACCAGGACCATCAGTGTCCAGAGGAAGAGCTATCGGTTCACGATGGTGGGCTCCGACCCGTTCCTTGCACGGTCGAAGCAAGTCGTGGTTCCCCTCCAGATCGTCCCGGTGCGGGTGGCGTTCGATGACGGGACCGTGCTCGACCCCACCCTCCCAGGCCCCGCTTGCGCCGGCGCCGGCGACCCGTTGACCATCACGCTCGGATCGCCGCTGTTCACCGACAAGGACTACGGCGAGGGCATCAACCGGCAATACGTGGAGGAGAATCGCCGCGTCGAGTTCTGGGCGGTGACGGCCGCCAATCCCGGCTATGGCGTGCGCGTTGCGCCCATCGTCTTGCCGACGCTCACCTTGACCGTCAACGGCCCATCCCAGGCTGCGCCCTGCGGGCGTTACGTGGTGCTCCAGTTCTCAGCCCTCGACGCTCTCCTCCGGACAAGCGTGATCCCACTGCTCAGAAAGCTGGGTGTCGGTCCCAGGACCTTCCCACTCTTCCTGTTGACGAACGTCGCCGTCTCGGACCCCAGGTTCGGCCTGGCAGTGGGATATCACAGTGCGTTCAACTCCGGCGGGACCCAGACGTATGGCGTCGCGGAATACGACACCACCCAATTCGATCCGAACATGCTGGACGTCGCGGTGCTGGCGCACGAGGTCGCCGAGTGGTACGACGATCCGTTCATCAACAATGCCACGCCGCCATGGGGCAACATCGGCCAGGTAACCGGTTGTCAGGCCAGCCTGGAGGTGGGGGACCCTCTCACGGGCCACCACTTGGAGGTCTCGATGCCGAACGGCATGACCTACCACCCACAGGAACTGGCCTTCTTCTCGTGGTTCTTCGACCAGGTGCCCTCCCTGGGGATCGACGGTCTCTACTCCTGGGGCGGAACCCTCAAGAGCCCCGCATCACCCTGCAGGTAGCAACTGCCGCGCGCAGAGCCGTGGCGCCCGGGAGCCGGAGCTCGCGCCGCAGGCCCGGCGTCCACTACTAGCCTGGAACGGTCACGACCTGGCTGACCATGGAACAGCCGCCCGCGTTGCAGGCGGTCAGCGTCACCAGGAAAGTGCCGGGCGCCATGTAGTCATGGACCGGGTTCTCCATGGCGCTCGTGTGGGCGTCGCCGAAGTCCCACGCCCAGCTCACCGGAGCGCCCGTCGACGTGTCGGTGAAGATGGCGACGTCATTTGCATTCGACGTGGACACCGTGAAACTCGCGACTGGCGGCGAGGGCGGCGGCACGTGACAGCTGGCGTCCGCGGGCAGGTAGGAGTAAGCGCCGGTCACCGTGATCGAGCAACCGGTGACCGCATCCGCCACCGTGACGTCGACGCTTGCCTGGAGATTCACCGTGCCGGCAACGCCGCCCAGCGAACAGGGCTCTGTCGGGAAGATCCCGGTGAAAGGCGGCGCGGTCACGAACAGCATCCTCGTCGTCGAACCTGGAGCCGGCGAGGGCGCCTCCTGGCCGAATTGAACCTGGGTGCTCGCCGGATCGGGAAACGTGCCGCTGACCGTCACCAGGGCGCCGCCGGACTGGCCGCCGTAAGGCGGCTGAATGCCGCGCACGGCCAGCCCGGATTCGGACTTCTGGTCCGCGAAGAAGCCATTCACGTCCAGGATCAGATCGACGGTGTGGGTGAGGTCGCCTGGATCTTCGGCACCATAGTAGACCGTGACGGTGCCCGAGCCGTCGCCGGCCAGCTGCACCACGGCGTTGTTCCCGCGCACCTCGCCGGCGTTGAAATTGATCGTGGGAGTAAAGGACAGGAGGGCGTCGTCGGCATAGACCGTCAGGTAGCCCGCGACCCGCGGACTGACGACGGTGAGGTTTGCCGAGACCGCCCTGGCTTTGGCGGGGATCCCGCACAGGCCGGCCACTCGCACGAGCCGGAAGCCGACACGGAGAGGGTCGCCTGACCGACTGTCGAAGACCCGGCAGGGAGGAACGGTAAAGAGCTCCATGCCAGCCGGCTGACAGCCTCCGCCGGACGTAGAGCCGGCGAGAGACGCGGCGCCATCGCCCGGCAACGCGAGCGCCAGCGCGAGGGACGCGGCCACGGCAATACCGGCGCGCGATGCCGGCCGTCCCGGGCATTCATGAGGAGACATCGTCGGTGCGCCTCTTCGTCCGACCAATCAGCATATCCCGCACGGAGCGCTTGAGCAACATAGATATTGACATGCGTCGATGCTCCGATGGGCGCGGCCAGGGGCCGGCCACCGCATGGTAGATGGTCTACCCTCGACCCTCGAACTGGTAGTAGACTGTCTACCATCATGGCCAAGCCGCCCTCCTCCTCTTCCTCCTCCCCCGACCGCGTCGAGCTGCTGCAGGGCACCCTCGACATGCTCATCCTGCGCACTCTCGTCTTCGGCCCGGCGCACGGCCACCAGGTGGCGGCGCACATCCAGCGCACCAGCGCCGAGGTGCTGCAGGTCGAGCACGGCTCGCTCTACCCGGCGCTCCACCGCCTCGAACGGAAGGGATGGATCGCCGCGAGCTGGGAGACGGCCAAGGACCGCAACCGCCAGTTCAAGTACTACCGGCTGACTCCTGCCGGCCGGCGGCAGCTGGTGGCGGAGGAGTCGAAGTGGCAGCAGCTCGCCGCCGCCATCGCGCGCGTAATGGGGACCGCGTCATGACCGTCCGCGAGGCCTGCGCCCGCCGGCGCGACTGGCTCGCCCGGCGGCGGCACCGCGGCACCATGGCGCCGGTAGCGCTCGGCCTGGCCATCGGCTTCC
>DATNKH010000659.1:0-4875 GCA_035603475.1 Thermoanaerobaculia bacterium | reverse complement strand
GCTACCCAGGTCGGAAGCAAAGGCGAAGAAGGTGACCACGGAGGTCGCCAGGGTATAGAGAGCGAACTGCCGCACCGGCATGTAGCGGACCAGCAGCAGGCCGGCTGCCAGACCCGCGAGCTGCGTCAGGGTCTGGGCCGTGAAGTAGGCCGAGAGGATGCCGACCCAGCGCCGCAGCGCCTGGGCCGCCAGGGTCCGAGCGCGGGTGTCCAGGCCCGGATCCCCAGCCGCGTCCGCGGGGTGGGGAAGGATTTGTGGCAGCGGGTCCATGATCTCAGCGGGCGCTGACAGTGGGCGTGGCGGCGGGGGCGGCAACGGTGGTCGGAGTGAGGCCCAGGTCGATGCCGAGCTCGGCAAGCACCAGCAACGCCAGCGCCCGGGAGCGGCTGCCGAGATGGTGGCCGGCGGGGCCCAGCTCGCCGGGGCGCAGCCATTCGAGCACGGGGAGGTAGAAGCCGGTCTTCGGACGGCGCCAGAGGGCCGCGGGCAGCTCGGGTGCGAGCCGCCGCACCAGGGCGGCCTTGCCGAGGCGGCGGGCGGGCTGGAAGCCGCCGGCCGCCAACTGCCGGTGCAGCAGCGCGTCGACCAGCGGCACGCGCAGCTCGACCGAGCAAGCCATCGAGGCCCAGTCCGAGTCGCGCAGCAGCTGGTTACGCATGTACTGGCTCGACTCCATGAGCTGCACGGCGAGCCAGGCGCCGGCGGCGGGCCGGTGGCCGTTGGTGGCGGCCGCGATGCCGTCGATCTCATGCAGCAGCTTGCCGGCGTCGGCAATCGGATCGTAGGCGGCGAGACCGGCGGCCGCGGCCTCGGCGCCCATCAGGGCCGGCAGCTCTTCGGGCAGGAACAGCGCGCGGCGGAGGAAGTAGCTGCCCGGGATGGTCGCGCCGTGGCGGAGCAGGCCGGCGAGCTTCGGGCGCCCGGGCGCGAGGCGCGCCGCGAGCGCGGGCCACGCGGCGGTGAGGCCGGGCACGCGCCGGGCGCAGCGCGCCGCCCGCGCGCCGCGGGGCACGTCGGCGAACGACGGGTAGCTGCCGAAGAGCTCGTCGCCGCCGAGGCCCGAGAGCACGACCTTGAGGCCGGCCTCGTGCGCGGCGCGGCTGACGGCGAAGGTGTTGAAGCCGTCGATCGAGGGCTGATCCATGGCGGCGAGCGCGGCCGGCCAGAGGCGGATGAAGTCCTCCTGGGTCAGGCGGCGCTCGACGTGGCGGGTACCCAGCCGGCGCGCCACCTCGGCCGCCAGCGGCATCTCGTCGCGCGGGGTGCCGGCGAGCACGTCGAAGCCGAGCGTGAAGGTCGCCGGGGGCTCCGGCAGGTGCCGGCGGGCGAGGGCGGCGATCAGGCCGGAGTCCAGCCCGGCCGACAGGAAGATGGCGACTGGCACGTCGGAGACGAGATGCGCCACGACCGACGCCTCGATCGCAGCCTCCGGGTTCGCGGCATCCGCGTCTGCCCCGGCCGGATCGAGATCCGCGGCGCCCGTGGCCGGCAAGCTGTCTGCCTTCCCGGTGAGCAGGGCGAACGGGCGGGGTTCGCCGGCGCGTCCCTCTTCGACGATCAGGAGGTGGCCCGCGGGTAGGGCGCGGACGGCGCGGCGGATGGTCCAGGGCTCCGGCACCGAGCCCCAGAGCAGAAAGCCGGCGAGTCCTGCCGGATCGACTTCGCGCGAGATCGCGCCCCCCGCCTCGAGTGCCTTGACCTGCGAGGCGAAGCGCAGCTGGCGGGTCCCGGGGGACCCAGCCAGGCCTGCCGGCCCCGCCGACCCGGGCGACCCCGGTGACGCCAGGGAGTAGTAGAGCGGCTTGATCCCCATCGGATCGCGCGCCAGCAGGAGCCGTCGCGGGCGGCCGGGTCGTTCGTCCCAGATCGCCAGGGCGAACATCCCGCGCAGGCGCGGCAGCATGGCCTCGCCATGGCGGAGGTAGAGGGCGAGGACGACCTCGGTGTCGCCGCAACCGCGGAAGCTGCAGCCGGTGGCCTCGAGCGCGGACCGGAGCTGGCGGAAGTTGTAGATCTCGCCGTTGATCACCAGCTGGACGCGGCCGCCTTCGCCGGCCATCGGCTGGGCACCGGTTGGGGAAAGGTCGAGGATGGCGAGCCGGCGGGCTGCGAGGCCCGCTCGGCCGTCCGCGGACACCCATGCCCCCGCCGCGTCCGGGCCGCGGGCGATCATCGTCTCACGCGTCCGCAGCAGCTCCTCGCGGTCGATCGGGGGCGCCGCCGCGCCGAAGTTGATGATGCCGTTGATGCCGCACATGGATGGGTTCGTGCTCCGTCAGCCGCTCAGCTCGCCGGTGAGGGTAGTGTCACCCCCGTCAGCCGGTCCAGCAGGGGCCACAGCCGCTCGCGGAACCGCCGCGGGGTGAAGAGCCGTTCGAGGCGCCGGCGACCGGCTTCGCCCATCGCGCGGGCGAGATCGGGAGCGGCGAGCAGGCGGCCCAGGGCGCCGGCGATCGCGTCCGGGTCGAGGGGGTCCGCCAGCAGGCCGGTCTCGCCGTCGGCGACGATCTCGGCTGCCGCGCTGGCGCGTGCCGCGACGCAAGGCCGGCCGGCCCGCATCGCCTCCAGGTAGACGAGCCCGAAGCCCTCGCTGCGGCTGGGCATGACGAAGACCGCGGCGCGGGCATAGAGCTCGGCCAGCGTCGCCTCGCTGACGAAGCCGGTGAAGAGCACCCGGCCGGAGAGGCCCAGGGAGGCCGCCAGGGCCTCCAGACGGAGGCGGTCGTCGCCGTCGCCGGCGATGACCAGACGCGGCTGGACGTTGCCGGGCGCTGGCAGGCGCGGCCGGACGTTGCCGGCCGCTGGCAGGCGCGGTGGGAGGTGGGTGCCGGCCGCTGCTCCCGACAGGCGCGTCATCGCGTGCAGCAGCTGCTCATGCCCCTTGTAGCGCTCACTCGCGGCCATCCTGCCGACGATCAGCAGGTAGTCCCGTCCGGCGCGGTCCAGGAGAGCGCCGTCGACCTCCCCGGCGGGCGGCCGCTCCTCGAGGCACAACGGCAGCACCTCGACCGGCCCGAAGTCGCGGTTCGCCGCCCGCGCTCCCGCGACGGTGTAGCTGGAGGTGGCGAGCCGCACCGTTGCGTGACGCAGGGCGCGGGAGCGGCTCCCCGACAGCCGGCGCCAGACCTCGATGCCGTAGAGAGCCACCAGGTACGGGGCGCGCAGCGGCGCCGGCAGCCAGGCCTGGGTGCGCGCCAGTCCCAGCAGGTCGTAGACGAAGGCGATGCCCCGGCCGGCGGCCAGTTGCCGCCGCCAGACCGCGAGTGCCATTGCGCTCTGGCGGCCGGCGTAGGCGCGCGCGCCGCCGCCCGGTGAGAAGCCGTCCAGACCTCCCAGGGACAGCAAGCTCCAGCCGATGCCACGCTCGCGGGCGTAGGCCGCGCTGGCGGCAGCCAACAGCCGGCCGGCCAGGGCGCGCCCGCCGCCGTCGAGCTCGAGGCCGGCGGAGACGAAGACCAGGTCGCGCCGTGGCGGGGTGGGGCCCTTCATCGGCCTTGGTTCGTGGAGATCGGTGTCATCGAGATCCGGTCATCGTGCGAGCGTCATCAAGCTCGGATGGGCAGGCTCCGCCCCCTTCGGTGTACATTCACCGACACGAGGGACCCCGGCGCACCCATCGCCGCGACCGCTCGCAGCCAGTCAAGCCCGCTAGCGCGCCGCCAACCGTCGCCCGGTCTCGGCCGGAACCCGTGTGGGGCCGCCGGGGCCAGCCACACGGACGGGTCCGGCAGGGCGGACAGGTCGGGCGGGAGCAAGCGCCTCGCGCTCGAACTCGGCCGCCACCGACTGGCGCAGGAAGCTCACCGAGACCACCAGCCGCGTCCTGCCCTTCTCGCGCAGCACCGTACCGCGGAGGCCCTGGAAGGGGCCGTCGATCACCTCCACCGCATCGCCCGGCGCTAGGTACGGGAAGTCCTCGAAGGCGGCGCCGCTCTGCTGCAGCCGCCACAGCACGCGCAGCTCCGCGTCGATCCGCGGCTGGTCCGGCACCTCGAGCACCGAGACCAGGCGGTCGTCCCAGCGGGGCGCCCCGCCCTCGGCAGGCGATCCGAAGGGGCCGCGGGCGCCGCGGAAGAACAGGTAGCCCGGGAACAGCGGCAGGAACGACACGAACCGCCGCCCGGCCCGTCGCACCTGCTTCTCGGCCAGCGGCAGGTAGAACGGCACGTTCAGCCGCAACAGCAGGCGGGCGAGCTCCTTCTCCTGCCGGCTGCGCACATAGGCAACGCGCCAGGGAAGGTCCGGCAAATCGAACAGATCTGGCGGCGACAGGGCTACTTCGGACTTCAGGATGGGCACGTCCGTGCGGCGACCTCGACCTCCGGCAGTGGTGGCGGACCGATTGTCCCAGAAGAGGGCAGCGCGCGCAACTCTTGCGCCCGCGCTCCCGCCCGGCTGGCTTCATCCAGACCGGGCGATCTCGCGCTCGATCTCCGGCAGGAGCTGGGGCGGGGCGGCGATCAGGCGGGTGAGGAGGGGCTCGCGCCGGTTGAAGCGGTGTTCCTCGGGGGCGCCCGCGACGATGCTGCCGCCGGCGGCCAGGACCAGGGCGACGCCGGCGGCGACGTCCCATTCGTGCTTCGGGACCAGGGTCCAGGTGGCGTCGGCAAGGCCGGCCGCGACGCGCGCCAACTTGTAGGCCACCGATCCCATGGCGACCACCTGGAAAGGGGCGCCTGGGGTGCCGGGGGCGCCGGTGAAGCGGCGCCACTGGCCGCGCTCGACCTCGGTGCGGCTGGCCAGCACCTCGGCGCCGGCGAGGGCGGCGCGGGAGCTGACGCGGACAGGGGCGCCGTCGAGGGTCACCCCCAGCCCGCGCGCTCCCAGGAAGGTCTCGCCGCGGGCGGGGTTGCAGATGCCGCCGGCCACCGGCTC
>DATNKH010000658.1:0-2617 GCA_035603475.1 Thermoanaerobaculia bacterium | reverse complement strand
GGGTCCTGCACGAGCGCTCGTTCCTCGACGATCCGACGCGGGTGCTGCGCGGCGTGCGCTTCGAGGCGCGGCTGGGCTTGCGGCTGACGCCGGAGACCGAGGCGCTGGCGCGGCAGGCGGTGGCGGCCGGCGCTTTCGCGCGGCTGAGCGGCAGCCGGCTGCGGCGCGAGCTCGAGCTGCTGCTCGGCGCCGACGCCGGAGACGGGCCCGCGACGGCGCTGGCCGGCCTCGAGCGGCTGCAGGAGCTCGGAGTGCTCGGCGCGGTGGCTCCGCGGCTGGCCGCGAGCGCGGAATGGGCGGCGGCCTGGCGCCGGCTGCTCGACGCGGCGGCGGAGCTTGCCTGGTACCGTGCCTCCCACGTGATGAGCCCGGGGTGGCCGGCGCGGCCGGCGCGGCCGTGGCTGCTGCTGCTCCTGGCGCTCGCCGCCGGACTCGATGAAGACGAGCGCGATCAGCTGGCGGCCCGGCTGCTGCTGGCAGGCGAGGAGCGCCGGCTGCTGACGTGTTTCGGCGGACGGCTGACGGCTGCCCTGCCGCGGCTCGGCGCCGGCGCCCGCCCGCACGAGGTGGACGCGGCGCTCGCCGGCCTGGCCGACGAGGAGTTGCTGCTGCTGGCAGCGCAGGGGGGCGCGCTGCCGCGCTCGTGGGTACGGCGCTACCTTACCGAGCTGCGTCCGCTGGCGCTCGCGATCCGCGGCGCCGACCTGCTGGCGGCCGGCGCGCCGAGCGGCCCCGCGATCGGCCGCGCCTTGCGGGCCACCCGCGACGCCCGGCTCGACGGCGAGATCAGCCCGGCCGAGGAGCTGGCCTTCGCGCTGGCGCGGGCGCGGGACACCGGCGGCGGCAGCGAAAGAGAGCTCGGATGAGCGCGGCCGTCAGACGTTCTCGAGCCGGAGCGGCGGGAGAGATGCGGGCCGGCGCCACGTCGTGGCGCCGCGCACCGAAACGGCCTCCGGCACCGGCGGCCGTGGCGGCGGCGACGCTCGCCCTCGCCGTCGTGGCAGGCGGTGCGTTGCCCATGGCGGCGAGGGCGCACCAGGCCTCGCCACCCTTCGCGGCCTCCACCGCCCAGGGAGGCGGCGCATCCGGTGCCGGCGCAGCCGGCGCTGGCACGTCGGGAGCGGGCCCTTACGGAGCCGTTCCGTCCAACCGCTCGATCGAGGTGCTGCGTCTCGACTGCGCCAGCCGCCTCGGACGGCGGGAGGTGACCCTGTTCGGCAACGGCACCATTCGGCTGCGCGACGGGCCGATCGGCAAGGAGTGGATGGGGCTGGCGGAGCTGGGGCCGGACGAGCTGCAGGGCACGCTGCGGCGGCTCGGCGAAGAGGACCTCTCCGATGCCTCGCACCTGCCGCAAGGGGTGGTCGGCGAGTGGGTCGAGAAGTGCGACCTGGCGCTCGCGCTGCCCGGCGGCAAGCGCCAGAAGTTCTTCTACGGGCGCTACGACACCCTGCCGCTCGCCCTGTACCGCGTCCAGCGAGTGGCCGAGGAGCTCGCCGACAAGGTCGCGCTGCTGCGCGACGTCGAGGTGCTCCCCGAGCATTACGAACCGCGCCTGGGTGACGTGCTGAAGCGCACCGACGGCATGCGCTACCGTGTCGTCAACTTCACCAGCGACCGCAAGGGCATCGAGCTCGACGGTCTCGATCAGCCTCTCCATCTGATCGTGCTGAAGGAGCAGATGCGGATGGAGTTCGTGGGCATCGTGTCCCGGGAGCGCTAGGGGGCGTGCTCCCGAAGGCGAATCGGCGCTGATGGCCGCGGGGGGCGGGGGTGGCGGCCGGAGCGGGAGCGGGCGCGGGCGAGGGGTGCGGGTCACCGGCGGGACCTTCCGGGGCCGCGCCCTGACGGTGCCGGCGGGAGTCCGGCCCACCGAGGGACGGGTGCGCGAGGCGCTGTTCTCGATCTGGCGCGAGAGCCTTCCCGGTTGCCGCTTCCTGGATCTCTTCGCGGGCAGCGGCGTGGTCGGGCTCGAGGCGGCCGGCCGCGGCGCCCTGCGCGTCGTCTGCGTCGACCAGGACGTCCAGGCGATCCGCGCCATCGCCGTCAACGCCGGCAGAATGGGGGAGGCCCTGGTCGAGACCCGGCGCCTGGCGCTGCCGGCCGGCCTCGCGGGGCTTGCCGGGTTGAGCGATGTCGGCGGCATGGGCGGCATGGGCAGCAAGGGCGGCATGGGCGGTGTGCCGGCCGGCGACGGCGACGCCCGCGCCGGTGCGCCCGCCGGTCCTTTCGATCTCGTCTTCGCCGATCCGCCTTATCGCTTCGACGCCTTCGAACCGCTGCTGCTCGCCCTGCCGCCGCTGCTCGCGCCGGGCGCCGAGGTCGCCGTCGAGCACTCGGCGCGGCGCCAGCTTCCGCTCACCGCCGGCCCCCTGGTGCGCACCGGTCTGCGGCGCTACGGCGAGAGCGCCCTCGCCTTCTACCGCGCCGCGGAGTGAAGGCCACCTGGCAGAGCTCGGGGCCGGCGGCGGACAGTTCGGCTAGGAGCCTGCGCGGCAGGAAACGGCTGTTCCGAGGGGGGGATGGGGTAGACTTCGCTATGCCCACCTCGTTTCGGCCGTACGCTCCTGACCAGTCGTTGCTGCTGCCGCCGTCCCCGCGGGACTGGTTGCCCGAG
>DATNKH010000657.1:0-3629 GCA_035603475.1 Thermoanaerobaculia bacterium | reverse complement strand
CCTCGCCGTAGGAGTTGGTCTTCACATCTCCGCCGATCGCCGTGTCGGTGGTTTCCGCGCCGCTGATCTGCACCGGCGCCTGCCAGGCACCGCCCGGGCCGGTGCGGCGGGCCACCATGGCGGGGCTGCCGGCATGCCAGATGACATAGATGTTGTCCTTGAACGGCGACGTCGCGCTGTGATCCACCCACATCATGTCCTTGTCGTTATCGGTCAGGTTGCCGGAGAAGGCGCTGTCGTAGGTCCAGGTGGCTCCGCCGTCCCTGGACTTGTAGGCCCGCAGTATCAGCACCGTCTCCGTCGCATTGGCTCCGAGCGTCGTGGACCACGCCGTCCCGTCGGAGGTCCAGTCCACGCTCGGGTCGGACATGAAGGAATCGCCGCCACCGATGACGAAGGGTAAGTAGGTCTGGCCCCAGGACACGCCGTTGTTCGAGGAGAAGAACATCGCCTGCTGGCCGCTCGGCCCTCGATTGACCGAGGCGCTGATGATCTGCTGCGTGTTCCAGTAGTTGATCCGGATCGCCGACTCGCTGCGCGGCGAGGTCTGGGCGCCCGAGATCCGCTCCTCGCCGCTCTCGCCAGCGCTCTTCGTGCCCGGCGCCGCAGGTTCTGGCCGGCCCCGCTGCAGGTCTTGGTGCGTGAGCATCCACTCATAGATGTCGCGGAGGGCGAGCGGGTAGCCGCCGGCCGGATCATGAGGAGAGTACCGCTCGTTGGGATGTTTCCTGTGCCACAGCACCCGCAGCCAGGGCGGGATTCCGAGAGAGTCCCTGGCCTCCGCGGGCCGCAGCAGGCTGAAGTCCTGATTCTCGGAGACCAGCTTCGCGAGGGCGCTGCCCGGAACGATGTGATCTTTCTCCACCTGCTGCGCCAGCGTCGGCCAGGGGCGCCGATCTTGACCGTTGACAGCCCGTACGCAGAAGAGGGCGAGACCGGCCGCGAGGTAGGCTGCGGGGTGCCCGTGCAAGAGCCTACTCATCCGGGACGCTATCGTGGTCGGTTGCAATGAGATCCTCTGCCCTGCAGGTCTCTCGAAGGCCGAACTCCTCTACTTCCGAGATTTAACGAGCATACAAGTTTGTTAGTTGGCAAGCAAGAGCCGCCAACTTATAGACGTATCGACCTTGTTGCATGCAAGCTCGCGTCCTGCACCTTCTGCTCTTGCTGCTGCGAGTCATCACCAGGTGCACGTCCGCCGACGGCCGCGTCGTCTCGCTGGACCGCGGAGCGGACGGCGATCTCCATCTCGCGCTCGACCCGGAACACCCATCGGTCTTGAATCTCTTGAACGCGACTCATCTCCATGGCAACCTCGTGGTCGAGGTCATCTGCGAGCGCGCCCCCGCCGACGCCCACGCCGATGCCGCGGCCGCCTGCGCGGCATTCACGTCGCGGGTCGCCATCCCGAGGATCGGCGATCGCGTCCGCGTGACCGGAGCCTACGTCACGGATCGCGAGAATAGCTGGAACGAGCTTCATCCCGTGACGCGGATCGAGAATCTCAGGTGACGGCGCCCGGCCCCCCGCCAGGCCCGCCCCGCCCGCCGGCGTCGCCCGCTGCGGCCGGCAGCTCGCCGCTCCGCTCGACCAGCAGCAGGGTGACGTCGTCGTCGAGCGGGCGGCCGGCGCAGTGCCGGCGGATGTGGTCGAGCAGGGCGTCGAGGGCGTCGGTCAGCGGCAGCACGCGGCTGCCGGCGAGGACCTCGGCGAGGCCCGCGACGCCGAGCTCCACGCCGGCCGGGCCGCAGGCCTCCGAGGCGCCGTCGGTGTAGACCAGCAGGCGGTCGCCGGGACCCAGGGCGATCTCGCCGGGGACGTGCGGGCGGCTGCGGAAGGCGGTGCTGAGGAAGAAGCCGGTCGCCGGCAGCAGGTCGATGACGCCGTCGTGCTGCCAGAGGGCCGGCGGATGGCCGGCGTTGATGTAGCGCAGGCCGCCGTCGGGCAGCAGCAGGCCATAGAACAGGGTCGCGTACTTGGCCGCGTCGAAGAAATCGATGCCGTCGAGCAGCTCGCCGATGAGCGCCTTCGGCTCGGGGCTGCGGCGGCGGGCCGCGTCGAGCGTCGAGCGCAGCATGCCGGCGTACATCGCCGCGCTGACGCCGTGTCCCACCACGTCGCTGACCGCCAGCACCAGGCCGTCGTCGCCGGCGTGCGCGAGATAGAGGTCGCCGGCGAGCGCTTCGCAGGACAGCAGGCGCCCTTCCAGGCGCCAGCCGCCGGCGGCGATCGACTGCCGCGGCAGCAGGCTCTGCTGGAAGCGGCGCGCCCGCTCGAGGTCGGCGGCGAGAGTCGAGGCGAAGCGCTCCTTGTCCACCCGCTCGCGCTGCAGGCGCAGGCAGCGCTCGACCAGGGCCAGCAGCACCCGGCGGTCGAAAGGCTTGAACAGGAAGTAGAAGGCGCCCTCCTCGAGCGAGCGGTAGAGCTTCTCGTCCGGCTCCGAGAGCGAGCCGGTGATGAGGATGACGTCGGTCTGCGGGTACTGCTCGCGGATCGCCTGGCAGAGCGCATAGCCGTCGCCGTCGGCGAGCCGCACGTCGATGAGCGCCAGCGCGAAGCCGGGCTCGCCGGCCAGGCCCGCCGGGCCGGGGATCTGCATCTCCAGCCTCGCCAGGGCCGCCATCTCGCCCATCGCGGTCTCGACGTCGTAGGCCGGCGCCAGGATGCGCTGCAGCGCCCGCCGCATGCCGGGATCGTCGTCGACCACCAGGATGCGGTCGCGGGCGCTCACCGGGCCTCCGCCGCCGCCTGCCGCGGCTCGGCGCCCAGGCGCAGGATGACCCGGGTGCCGCCGCCGGCCGTCTCGCCGGCCCAGCCGGCCGGGTTGCCCTGGCCAACCGCCGGCGCCGCGGCGGCCGCCCGCGGACCGGCCGGCGCCGCGGCCAGCGCCAGCTCGGCCGGGGCGACGATCGGGCTCTCGATGCTCAAGGTGGCGCCGTTCTGCCAGGCGAGCGCACGGCAGATCGCGAGCCCCAGGCCGGTGCCGCCGGGACGGGTCGAGAAGAAGGGCTCCTGCACCTTGGACAGCAGCTCGGCCGGAATGCCGGGACCGTCGTCGGTCACCGCCAGCTCGACGCTTCCCGCCTCGCCGCGCCGCAGCGCGATCGCCACCTGGCCGGCGCGCTCGCCGGCGGCGCCTTCCGGGGCCAGCGCCTCGAGCGAGTTGCGCACCAGGTTGAGCACGATGTGCTGCAGGTCCTGGCGGCGGAAGCTGACCGAAGGCAGGTCGGGAGCGAGATCGAGCGCGATCTCGATGCCGCGCCGCGCCGCCAGCGCCAGCAGGAACGGCATGGTCTCGGCGACCACCTGCGCGGCGTCCACCGGCAGCTCGCTGGCGCGGCCCGAGCCCGCCACCCGCAGCATGTTCGAGAAGATGCGCTGGCAGAGGCGGGCGTTGTCGATGATCGAAGCCAGGTCGCGGTCCAGCGTCTCGACGTCGAGCGGACCATGGCGCACGTCGAAGCGCATCTGCTGCGCCAGCGGCAGGATGCTGCCGACGGCGTTGTTGACGTCGTGGGCGACCGCGTGCGACAGGGTCACCAGGCTCGCCTTGACCTCGGCCTCGACCGCCTGCATCTCGAGCGACTTGTTGACCTGGGCATTGCGCATCGACACCGCGGCGGCAGGCA
>DATNKH010000656.1:0-2028 GCA_035603475.1 Thermoanaerobaculia bacterium | reverse complement strand
CGTTCCTGGCAAGGCGTCGCAGACGAGGCATAGTCGAACTTATGTCGAGGAGGCGCAACGCAGCCAGGGACGCGGAGGGCAAGCGAGTAGTATGCGAATTAACCGAGCGGGACACTAGCGCCAGGCCCCTGCCCCTCCTGCCCTCCTTCCCCTCCTTCCCCAGCCGCACTGGACACGTCGGGCGAGAGCACGTAAATTATCGTCACAATCCATCAGCGACGGGCGACTGTGGAGATCTCGATGGGGAATGCCGGGAACGGGCTCGGAGACCGTGCGCCATGCAGCTGACGTTCTGCCTGCCGCCCGCGGTGCCTCTTCCCGCTCGCGGCAGCCCGGCGGCCGGCGCCGGGCCCGGGCCTGAGCCCGGACACCAGGCGCCGCCGCCATCGCGGCGAAACGCCAGCCTGGGAGCCAGGCTCGGACGCTTCGTCATCCGGCGCTACCGCACGTGCTTCGCCATCGTGCTGGCGGTCATGGCTTGCAACGTGTTCCTGAGGCTCGCCACGGCCCAGATCGACAACTACGACGAGGCGCGCTACGGCGTCTCGGCCTTCGAGATGCTGCAAAGCCGCTCCTTCCTCGTCACCACTTATGGCCGGGAGAAGGAATACTGGAACCTCAAGCCGCCGCTTGGCTACTGGTTGATGGCCCTGTCGTATTCCCTCTTCGGCCGCTCGGCCCTGGCGATGCGCCTGCCGTCGGCGCTCTTCGCGCTGGCCGTGGTCGCGGCCGCGATGTGCTTCTGCAAGCGGGCCTGCGGCCGCCTGCTCTCGATCCTCGCCGGCCTCATCCTGGCGACCACCTTCGGCTTTCTCAGCCACCACGGCGCACGCAGTGGCGATCTCGATGCTTGCCTCACCTTCATCCTGCTGCTCATGGCCATGCAGCTGCCGCGGCTCGGCGAGTCGCCGCTGCGCGTCCTGGCGCTCGGCCCCATCCTCGCCTGCGGTTTCTTGCTCAAGAGCTTTGCGATCCTGCCCATGATCGCGGTGGGAGTCGCCTACGGCGTGGCCACCGGCAGCTGGCGCAAGCTCAGGCCCGGCCCGAGCCTGCTGGCGCTGGCGACCCTGCTGCTGACCGTCGCCGCCTGGGCCGCCGCGCGCGCCCACGCCGACGGCTCCGCCTATTTCCTCGAGCGCATGGTGCGCGAGGACCTGGTCGGCCGCTCGACGTCGGTGATCGATCACGGGACGTCGTCGCCGCTCGGCTATGTCGCCGCGTTGACGGACCGTTTTGCCCCCTGGCCGCCGCTGATCGTGGTGGCGGCGTTCTTCGTGGCCCGCGATCGGCGCCGGCAGCCTCCCGGTGGCCGCGCGCCACGATCGCTGCGCTGGTTCCGCCGCCGCGAGGTGCTGCTGCTGGTGGCGCTGTGGATCGCCATCCCGTTCACCCTGTTCACGCTGGTGCGGACCCAGCACCACTGGTACCTGGACCCGATCTACCCTGCATGCGCCATGCTCGCCGCGCCGGCGATCCTCAGCTTGGTGAGGCGCGCGCCGCGCCAGCTGAGCGCCGCGGCACTCGTCGTCCTGGTCGCGCTGCCGATCGCGGTGTGCGAGGCGCGCCTGCTCAAGCGAATCCTGGTGCGCGACCGCATGCCCGCGTCGCAGCGCTTCCTGTGCTCGCTGCGCGGTGGGCCGCGCCTGCCCTGCCGCCACATCCACGCCGCCTTCGCACTCTCGCATTCGGAGCGGTTCATCCTCGAGGTCGTCGACGGCTTCCGGATCGTCGAGGAGCGCTCGACCCTCCTGCCCGGCGCAGGGCCCGCCTGGCGAACGCCCGCCGGCCGGCGGGCGCGGCTGCCTGCCGGCAGCTGCGTCCTGGCGCTCAAGCCCGCCGGCGCCGGCAAGGTGGCAGAGCTCTACCCGGGCCTGGCGCTGCGGGAGAGCGCTCACTACGTCCTATCGACCGCGGCGCCGGGGACGCCCTCGGCCGCCATGCCCCCGGGCTCTTGAGGCCGCCGACGATGGCACCTGCCGATCCCGAAGCAGCGGCAGCCGGCGCGAGCGGCTGGAAGGACCACTTCTC
>DATNKH010000655.1:0-5201 GCA_035603475.1 Thermoanaerobaculia bacterium | reverse complement strand
CGGCTGGATCGCCGCCACCACCTGCCCCTGCCCTGCCCGCAGGTCGAGCACCTCGAAGCCGGTCAGCGGCAGCCGCTTGCGTCCCTCGTAGACCTCGAAGTCGGCGGCAGCGAGCCCGCGCACCGGCTCGCCGTCCCGCACCACCTGCACCGGCACCTCGACCGCCACCACCTCGGTGGTCTCGGACAGCGGTCCGGACCCGGCGGGCGGGGCCAGCGGCGCCGCCCTTGGCCCGCCGCCGCCGGCGGCGCCCAGGGTCATCATCGCGCCGAGTGCGAGGACCAGTCCCGCGGCTGGCCTGCAAGCAGAGCCCCGATCAGGCATGGCGCACCTCCTCCATCGACGAATCACGTTTGTCGCGTCGATGGTGAATGTAGCACCCTTGGCGCAAAAACGCAAACCGCTTTGGCGGATTTTAGCTATCTGAGCACCTGGAACGGCAGCGAGCTCCCCTCCGTGTGCCCGTTCGCCCGGTTCGTCAGCGCGACCCGCAGCACGTAGTCGCCCGGGTGGAGGCCGGTCGGCTCGAAGGTCGCGAGCAGCTCGTCGCGGCCGGGGACCCCGGACTTGGTGCGCTCGACCAGCGCGAGGCTGCCGCCCGTCGAGGCGCTGCCGTCGGCCCCCACCACCTTGCCTTCGAGAGTCAGGTCGCCCTTGCCGAGATCGTAGCCCACCAGGCAGAGCTGGGCCTTGTCGGTGCCGCCCAGCGCCGGGCGGGCGGCGGGAACATAGGGCTCGCCCTTGACGGTGAAGGGATAGACCACGGACGCGGCGTCGCCGCCCCTGGGGCGCTCCCGCACCATCACCCAATGCCGCCGCCCCTCGAAGAACAGCGGCGGCAGCAGGACCGGTTGGTGCTTCTGGTAAGCCGGCACGGCGAGCGCCGCCGCCTGCACGCCGGTGCGGCCCGACTCCGAGTCGCGCACCAGCACGCGCACCCGGTAGTCGCCGGGAGGCAGCTCGAGATGGCCGTAGTACTTCACCCCGGCGGCGGCCAGCGCCTCGCGCCCCTGCTTGATGTCGAGCGCGATCCGGCGGGTGAAGAAGTCGGCCATCTGTCCCTGGCGGTTGATGACGTAGGCATAGAGCTCGAGGCCCAGCCTGTCCGACTTCTGCCGGCCCGCCAGCAGGCTCGGCCCCGCCACCTCGACGATCACCGGCACGTACGCTCGCTGCTCGCTGGCGCGGAAGGGCGCCACCAGCAGGTTGACGTCGAGGTCGGAGCGCGGCACCGCGCTGGCGATGCCCTCGGCGGCCAGCAGGGTCTTCTCGAGCGGCGACAGCTCCTTGTAGGGCCGCGGGGCGTAGTAGCCGGCGCGGTAGGAGAGGCGCGCACCGGCCACCCGGCTCTTGACCCGGAGCCGGTGGTAGGCGCCGTTGGCCTTGAGATCGGAGCGCTGGAAGGCCAGCAGGTAGGTGACGGTCGAGCGCTGCAGCACCCGGTCGAGCTGCTCGCGGAAGTTGTTGGCATCCTTGAAGAGCTCGCCGCCGGTCTCGTTGGCGAGGTAGAACAGGGCCTCCTGGCCGGACACCGGCGGCGCATCCGTGGCGTTGCTCTGGGCGCGCAAGCCGCCGATGTCGATGGCCTGGATGACGCAGTCGGCGCGCCGGAACTCCTCGAGCATGCGGTTGACCGCGCTCTGCAGCGAGGTGTTGCCGAAGCGCTTGTCGGTGTCGATCAGCTGCAGGTTCCCGAGCGCGATGTTGTCCGCTTCGGACGCCGCCTCGCCGCTGCCCAGGTCTTCGCGGCCGAGCAGCAGGCGGCTGTCGAAGCCCTCCGAGAAATAGACCACGGACTTGCGGCCCTTGAGGCCGGCGAGCGCCTTGGCCATGGCGCCGAGCGCCCTGGTGTAGGCGCCGATCTGGCTGCGCTCGTACGCCCGCAGCTCCCGCTCCTCGGCGGCGCGCTGCGCGATGAGCGCGTCCAGCAGGGCCGTGTTGGCGGCGTCGCGCACGTCCTCCTTGGCGTTGCCGCTGCCGCCGCCGGCGCTGAGAGCGGCGGGTGGGAGAGCCACGTCGAACCCGCCGGCGGCGGCCACGGACGGCGGCGTGATGACGAAGCGCAGCGGGTCGGCGTCGGCCTGGCCGACCTTCTCGCTCTTGTCGAGACCGAGCGTGCCGATGGCATGCGCCAGCTGGGCGCGGTCAGGGGTGAAGGTCAGCACCAGGCGCGGCCCGGTCTGTAACGAATAGGTCGCGACCGCCACGAGGTCGGTGGGACGCAGCGAGTGGAGGACGAAGTCGCGAGCCGCGAGGCGCGCCCGGAGCACAGCCGTGGGGCTGGAGAAGGAGACGTCGAAGAGCAGCATGAAGTGGCGGCGGACGGCGGAGCTCACGGCGTCGACATCGCCGACCGTGGCGACGCCCCCGGATCCCTCGGCCGCGACGTCCGCCGGCGCCTGGTCCGGCCGCAGCGCCTCCAGGTCCACGACCTCGAAGTGAGTGACGGGCTGACGGGCTCCTTCGTCGAAGACCTCGAAATCGGCGGCGGTCAGGCCCCGCACCGGGTGGCCCTCGCGGTCGACGACGTTGACCGGCACCTCCACCGCCACCACCTGCGTGGTCTCTTCGAAACGCGGCGGGGAACCGGGAGAGGCGGCGGCGAGCAGCGGGAGCGCGAGCACGCCCACGAGCAACGCACGGCGGCGTCGAGCGGGCAGGTGCGGCTTCATGAGGTCCTCCTTCCGAACGAACAAGCAATCGCTCGCACCATGGTACGCCCAAGTGCTCCCGACAGGAAGACGAATCGGATGGGGGATAGGGTAGTGTCCTAATTGCTGGGTTGCCCTTGCCGCTCTCCCTCCCTTGGGGCGAGGGTCCAAGTCGGATGGGCGGAGGCGTAGGACTGCGGACCCTCGCCCCAAGGGCGGGAGAGCGGCAAGGGCAATCCAGCCAGGACACTACCCGGATTCACTTCGGATCACTTGCCCAGCAGGTACGCGTACCTGAGCGCCTCGCGGTCGTTGGCGTCGAGCTTGAGGGCCCGTTCGAGGTAGTGCCTGGCCTTCTCGAGGTCGCCCAGGGCCAGGTAGACCTTCATCAAGCCGACGTGCACCTCGGGGACCTCGCTGTCGAGGCGCAGCGCATGCACCATGTACTCGAGCGCCTTCTGCGTGTCGCCGCGGGCCAGCGCCATGTCGCCCTCGTAGACGTAGAAGAACGGGTTGGTGGTGTTCGACTGTTCGACCTGCGCCAGCAGCCGGGCCGCCTCGTCGCCGCGCCCCAGCTGCTGGTAGGCCCGGCTCATGTTGGTGAGAATCATGGTGTTGGCCGGGTCCGTCTCCAGGCCTTTCCGATAGAGCGCCAGCGCGCCATCGTAGTCGCCCACGCGCGCCTTGCAGACGCCGAGGTTGTTGAGGCTCTTCTCGAACCGCGGAGCGATCTGGTTCGCCACGGTCAGCTGGCGGAGGGCGAGCTGCATGTCGCCGGCGAGCAGCGCCTCGGCGCCCAGGTTGTTGTAGAAGTGGGCGACGGCGGTGAGATCGTCGATCGGCTTGAACTGCCGGTACGCCTTGGGACGATAGGGCAGGAAGTCGTAGGTCTCGAGCTTCCCCCCCAGGTACATGCCGCCGACGATGTGTCCTTGACTGATCACCATCCCGCCGCGATGGTTCCAGGTCTGGTAATCGGTGACCTCGACGTAGAAGGGATTCAGGCCGACGTCGCGCGCCAGGCCGACGAACAGGTTGACGAAGGAGAGGCAGTTGCCGTGGCGGGTGCGGAAAGTCTCGATGGCATCGCGTGTCGGGGCCAGGGAATACTTCAGCCCCAGGTCGTCGAAGACGAAGCCAATCAGCTGCGTGGCCTTGTGATCCTCGCTGCCGTTCACGGGCCCCCTGAACTTCCTCAGGGTGGCCCGCACCTCGTCGTCGATCTGGAACGGCACGACGACGCCGGGCAGGTCCGCCGGCTTGATCCGCCGGCTGTACTGATCGCGCAGGAAGGCAGCCGCGTCGAACGGCTGGTACTGCGAGCAGCCGGCGGCGGCGAGGGCTATCGAAGCCACGATCCATACCTGTCGGCGCATGGCACGGTCAATATAGCAGGGAAGCATCGGGTTCAAAATCCTGGATCGGCTCGATTCAGAGGATTGGATTCAGCGCCTGAAGAGGCCCGCCAATGCCATCGAAGAGGCCAACAAACCCTTTGTTTTCAATATTTAATTCCACGCCCTCCAAGTGGCACTCGACTTGCTTGACTACGGGCAAGATGATCGTTAGAGTTCTTCGCTCGGAGTCATCGATCAATCCAGTCCTTGCGGAAGGAGGTGTTGCACGGCACCTGTTCCTCGCTTAGACCCTGGAATCTCTTCGCTTCCAGAGCCCTTGCCGGGCGTGTCCTGCGTACGAACGATGTCGATGCATGTCGTCGCCGCGCACGCGCCTTCCGGGGGCCCATTAACCACCTAACATGGGAGGTTCTGCATGAAGAGTAACAATCAATGGGGACGGCTCGTGGCCTTCGCCGCGGTGCTGCTGGTGCTCGGCTCGGGTGCCGCATTCGCCCAGCTGCAGACCGGCAACCTCTACGGCAAGGTCAGCGACCAGGCCGGCGCCGCCCTGCCGGGCGTCACGGTCACCTTGGACACCGGCGAGGCGCCGCAGGTCCAGGTCACCAACGCCCAGGGCGAGTTCCGGTTCCTGAGCCTCGCTCCCGCCGGCTACAAGATCAAGGCGGAGCTGCAGGGCTTCTCGCCGGTCGAGTACCCGCACATCGTGATCAACGTCGGCCGCAACACCAACATCGAGGTCACCATGAACTCGGCGGTCGAGGACGTGATCACCGTCACCTCGGAGAGCCCGCTGCTCGACGAGCGGGCGATCCGCACCGGCAACACCGTCAGCCAGAACGAGCTGGCGAGAATTCCCACCGCGCGCGACCCCTGGACCGTCCTGCAGTCGACGCCGGGCGTGCTCATCGACCGCGTCAACGTCGGCGGCAACGAGAGCGGCCAGCAGTCGACCTACACCGGCCCCGGCTCGTTCCAGAACCAGTCGATCTGGTCGGTGGACGGCGTCGTGATCACCGACATGGCGGCGATCGGCTCGACGCCTTCCTACTTCGACTTCGGCGCCTTCGAGGAGATGCAGATCTCGACCGGCGGCTCGGACGCCACCATCGCCACCGGCGGCGTCGTGCTCAACCTGGTGACCAAGCGCGGCACCAACGAGTACCGCGGCTCGGCCCGCTACCTGCAGGCT
>DATNKH010000654.1:0-2851 GCA_035603475.1 Thermoanaerobaculia bacterium | reverse complement strand
GCGGGAGCGCGAGTGCCGCATCCGCGAGGCGGCGGCGCTCGAGGCCCAGGGGAGCCGGGCCGCCGCCGGGGGTGCGGCGGACCTGCGGGCGGCGCAGGAGGTCAAGGTCAATCCGAGAGAGTACGCCTGGGTGCGCGAGCGCGTCGTGGAGGCGGAAGCCGCCGCCACCACGCAGGCGCTCTATCAGAAGATGGCGGCGGGCCGCGAGCAGCTGCTGGCACGGATGCGGCGCGACCGCGACGCGTTGACTGACCCCGCGCAGCGGGCGGCCGCGGAGCGCGAGGTCGAGGACTGGAAGCGCGGGTTGCAGGCGCCCGAGCCGCCGGTCGCGCAAGGGGTGCGGGCCAATATCGCCCTGCTCGCCCGCTACCGGGAGCCGCTCGCCAGGTTGCGGGCACTCGAGGAGCGCGCCCTGGCGGCCGCGGCCGGTCTCGAGGCGCAGGGTGGCAGCAACGCCCGTTGAGGAGGAGCATGGTATGAGCGCGGAATCGAGGCACGAGGCCGCCGGGGCCGGGCTCGCGCAGCGCTGGGCCACCTCGCTGATCTGCTCTCGTACCGGCACGACGGCGCCTCTCGACGCTCCGGCCTTCCTGTCGCCGGCCGGCGCCCCGTGGCTGGTCGAGTACGCGCTGGACCCGGCGCGCGGCGAGTGGTTGCGGCGGGTCTTGCCGGGCCGCCCCTGGACTCTCTGGCGCTACCGCGAGCTGCTGCCGCTGGCTGACTTCGAGCAGCGGGTCGACCTTGGCGAGGGTGCCACGCCGTTGATTCGCCTGCGCCGCACGCCATGCTCCGGCGCCGAGCTGTGGGTGAAGGACGAAGCCGGCAATCCGACCGGCTCCTTCAAGGCGCGTGGGCTGTCGCTGGCGGTGAACCGGGCGCGGGAGCTGGGAGCGCCGGGAGTGCAGCTGGCGAGCGCCGGCAACGCCGCCCTGGCGCTCGCCGCGTATGCCGCGGCCGCCGGCCTGCCGGCCCGCGTGGCGATGCCGGCGGACACGCCGCCGTCCATCGCGGCGCGCTGCCGCGACCATGGCGCCGAGGTGCTCTCCTCGCCGGGGACCCTGGTCGAGGCGGCGCGGCTGCTCTCCGGGGGCGCGGGTGGGGGCGGAGGCGAGGGCTTCTGGAACCTCTCGACGCTGCGGGAGCCCTACCGTGCCGAGGGCAAGAAGACCATGGGCCTCGAGCTCGCCGAGCAGCTGGGCTGGGAGCTGCCGGACTGGATCGTCTACCCGCTGGGCGGCGGCACCGGCATCGTCGGGATGCACAAGGCCTTCGCGGAGCTGCGGCGGCTCGGCCTGGTGGGGGAGAAGCGGCCGCGCTTCGTGGCGGTGCAGATGGCCGGCTGCGCTCCGATCGTGCGCGCCTTCGCCCATGGCCAGGAGAGCGCCGAGCCCTGGGAGGAGCCGCATACGCGGGTCTGGGGGCTGCGGGTGCCGCGGGCGCTGGGTGATTTCCTGGTGTTGCGGGCGCTGCGCGAGTCGGCGGGGCGGGCGGTGGCCGTGGACGAGGCGTGCCTGCCGGAGGTGGCGGCGCGAGCGGCCCGCGACGAGGGGCTGCGCGTGGGCCCTGAGGGCGCGGCGGCGCTCGCCGCGACCCTCGGCCTCGCCGCCGAGGGCGCGTTCGCCGCGGGCGAGCGGGTCGTGGTCTTCCAGACCGGCGATCCGGCGAATTATCTCTGAGCGGTGGTCCGGGCCGTATTTTCCATCGTGCAAATACCCATGTGGTCTCAGTCGAAGATCTTGTCGAGCGGGATCGCGAGGCCGGGGAGGAGAGGAGTGGAGAGCACCGGCACCGACGTGCCTCCCCGGCGGAACAGTTCTTCAGTCAGCTGAAGGCGGTCGTCTTCCTGCCGGTAGACGCTGACCGACTCCTGCTCTGGATCGACGATCCAATACTCGGACACGCCGAAGCGCTCGTACAAACGGTGCTTGACGCCCTGATCGAAGCGCTTCGTCGAGGGCGACAGGATCTCGACCACGAGGTCAGGAGCGCCTTCCAGGTAATCCTCCGTCATCTGTCGCTGCTCGCACTCGCGCGAGACATAGAGCAGGTCAGGCTCGACGCAATCGAAATCGGTCAAGACGACGTCGAGAGGCGCATAGTAGACGCGCCCCAAGGGGTGCTCTTCCAGGAACGCGCCGAGACGGAGGTGGAGTCTGCCGGAGACTCGCTGGTGCTTGGGTCGGGGCGCCGGGGTCACGTAGTGTTCTCCGTCGATCAGCTCGTGACGCATGCCGTCGTCAGGCAGACGGCGGAGGTCCGCATAGGTGAGCCTTACTGGAGAAGACGTATTTTCTCTATTTCCCATGCGCAAGCTCCTTATTCGAAGATCTCTTCGAGCGATAGCTCGAATCCAGGGAGGAGAGGAGTGGAGAGGCGCGGTACCGATGTACCTCCTCGGCGAGATAACTCTGCGCTTACCAGAGTGCCGCGATTTCCATGACGTTGCCTCTCGATCGAGCAGCCGAACGGCGAGCAAGGCGCGGGATGCGAGGAAACGAAAGCGTTCACCGCGGTGATCGTACCACCGCTCCGCCGTTCGAGAAACAAAGAATCTGAGCGATCGTCGCGGTGCGGCCATGCTGGCGGCTTGGAGCCAAACAAAGGGCATTGATAGGATCGGAACCGGTGACGACCGACGAGAGCAAGGCGCCGCAGGACAGGAGCAAAGCAGAGGCGCGGCCGCCGGCTGGCAGCGATCCGAAGGCGATGAGTGCGCTCGAGCGCCTGGTCGATTCGCTGGTCGATGCGGGTGCGGCGTCGGCGGTGGTGGCGCTGGTCGGCGATGGGCAGCGGCTGCAGTGGAACCGGGCGGTGGGATGGGCGCGCGGCGGGCCGCCCGCGGGGCGGCCGG
>DATNKH010000653.1:0-3928 GCA_035603475.1 Thermoanaerobaculia bacterium | reverse complement strand
ATGTCTTCGGTAAGCAGGTCCGGATCGGGCAGGGCGAAGGCCCGCACCGAGCGCGACCGCGGCAGCTTGTTGGCTTCGAGGCGGGCGAGCACGGCGGCGTAGCCGTCCGCTTTCCGCAGGCCCGCGAGGTCGGGCTGGTCGGAGACGTCCCGGACGAGGCCCATCGCGGCGTAGGCGTCCAACCACTCGAGGGCCGCCGCCGGGTGGCCCAGCAGGGCCTCGGCCTTGGCCATGCCGAAGACGGTGTCCGGAGGGCCCGAGAGGAGGTCGTAGAGGCGGCCAACCTGCGCGCGATAGGCCGGGTAGTCCTTGGCGTCGTGGGCCAGCTTGGCGCTGTGGCTGAGCTCTTGCCAGGTGGGCTCGGGGGCCGCGGCGGGCGGCTTGGCCGGCGCTCCCTGTGCCCCCGGCGCTCCGCCGGCCACGCCGATGTCGAGGCCGACGCCGAGGCTGATGCCCAAGGCGGCGCCGAGGACTGCTGCGGAAATGGGCTTCATAGCTGGGCGGCATGCTAGCAGAGGCGGCGGGTGCAGCTTGCCCCTGCCGCGGCTTTCCGCCTATCCTTCCGGCTGCGGACCTGCCGCGCCGTGAAGCCAAGGTGTTTGCCCCCGGTTCGACGTCTGGACCGGCCTGGACCCAATCAGAACCCATGCCGAATTCAGAGACCGCGCCCGCCGCGGACGCCCCGCGCCACGACTGGACCGATGGCGAGATCGCGGCCATCCACGAGCTGCCGCTGACGGAGTTGGTGTTCCGCGCCCAGGTGGCGCATCGCCGGCATCACGACCCGACGCGGGTGCAGCTGTGCACGCTGCTGTCGATCAAGACCGGCGGCTGCCCGGAGGACTGCGGCTACTGCCCGCAGAGCGCGCATTACGAGACCGGGGTCGAACGCCAGGGTCTGCTGCCGCTCGACGAGGTGCTCGCGAAGGCGCGGCAGGCCCGCGACGCGGGATCGACGCGGTTCTGCATGGGGGCGGCATGGCGGCAGGTACGCGACGGGGCGGAGTTCGAGCGGGTGCTGGCGATGGTGCGCGGCGTGCGCGAGCTGGGCCTGGAGGCCTGCTGCACGCTGGGGATGCTGACGCGGGAGCAGGCCGAGCTGCTCGCCGAAGCCGGGCTCACCGCCTACAACCACAACCTCGACACCGGCCCGGACTACTACCGCCGCATCATCACGACCCGCACCTACGACGACCGCCTGCGCACGCTGGGGCACGTCCGCGAGGCGGGGATCACGGTGTGCTCGGGAGGCATCCTGGGCATGGGGGAGAGCCGCGGCGACCGCATCGCCATGCTCGGCGTGCTGTCGCGCCTCGATCCGCACCCCGAGAGCGTGCCGATCAATGCGCTGGTGCGGGTCGCCGGCACGCCGCTCGCCGATTGCCCGCCGCTCGACCCCCTCGACCTGGTGCGCATGATCGCCTCGGCCCGGATCACCATGCCGGCGAGCTTCGTGCGGCTGTCGGCCGGACGCACCGAGATGTCTCAGGAGACGCAGACGCTCTGCTTCCTGGCCGGCGCCAACTCGATCTTCACCGGCGAGCGGCTGCTGACCACCCCCAATCCCGGCCAGGACCACGACCGGGCGCTGCTCGGGCGGCTGGGCCTGTCGCCGCTCTGAGGCGCGGCGTGCCACCCACGCTTGCCGACGAGCTCGCCGGCCGCCTCGCGGAGCTGACCAGCCAGGATCTGGTCCGCTCGCTACGCTGCGCCGCCGGTCTCGACTTCAGCTCCAACGACTATCTGGGCCTGGCCCGCGACCCGGCGCTGCGCGCCGCGCTGGTCGCCCGCCTGGCCGCGCTGCCGCCCGGCGAGCCGCTGGGCGCCCCGGCTTCGCGGCTGCTGCGCGGCCACACCCGGTTGCACGCCGACCTCGAGCGGCGTCTCGCCGCCTGGAAGGGCACGGAAGCCGCGCTGCTCTTCGCCAGCGGTTACCAGGCCAACGTCGGCCTGCTGTCCGCGCTGCTGGGGCCGCGCGACCGTGCGGTCTCCGACGCCCTCAACCACGCCAGCCTGATCGACGGCCTGCGCCTGGCCGGCTGCCGGCGGGTGATCGTCCCGCACCTCGACCTGGCGGCGGTCGAGCGCGAGCTGGCGCGGCCGCATCCGGAGGGCCGCACTTACCTGGTGACCGAGTCGCTGTTCAGCATGGAGGGCGACGTCGCGCCGATCGACCGCTACGCCGAGCTGGCGGCGCGCCACGGCGCCGAGCTGATCGTGGACGACGCCCATGCCACCGGGCTCTACGGCGAGGCCCGCGGCTCCGGCCTCTGCGAGGCCTTCGCGGTCGAGCGCCGGGTCGCGGCCGTGGTCTCGACGCTGGGCAAGGCGGTGGGTCTCTCGGGGGCATTCGTCGCCGGCCCGCGAGTGCTGGTCGACTACCTGGTCAACCGCTGCCGCGCCTTCGTGTTCACCACCGCGCCGCCGCCCCTGCTGCTGCACGCCCTGGACGCGGCGCTCGACTGCATCGCCGCCGAGCCCTGGCGGCGGCGGCGTGCGCTCGAGCTCGCCGACCGGCTGCGTCGCCGCCTCCGGGAGCTCGGCCTGCTCCCGGCGCACGGCGGTGGGCGCCAGCTGGGTGCCGAAGACTCCGGGGGCGCCGGCGGTGCCGGCCCGATCGTGCCATTGCTCCTGGGCGACAACGCCCGGGCGCTCGCCGCCGCCGAGCGACTGGCCGCGCTCGGCTTCGACGTCCGCGCCATCCGGCCGCCCACGGTGCCGCCTGGCACCGCCCGCCTGCGCGTCTCGGTCCACGCCGACCATTCCGAGGCCGAGATCGATGCCCTGGCCGCGGCGCTTGCCGACGCGCTCGGGACGCTGCCTCGCGGCGTCGGCGCGGAACCCATGCCGCTTGCCGTCCCCTCGTCGTCCGCGGCCGGTGCGGCGAAAGACCGCGCCGCAGGCGCGGCAGCTGAACCTGGAACGCAGATCACCGGCGCCGGCACCGTGATCGCCGCCGCCGGCAGGACAGCCGGCGGGGAGGAGCCGTGACCCTGGTCATCGTCGGCACCGGCACCGACGTCGGCAAGACGGTGGTGGCGGCCACGCTGCTGGCGCGCTACGGACCCGAGATCCCGCTCGCCTACTGGAAGCCGGTCGCCACCGGGGCTCGCGACGGCCGCGACACGGCGACGGTCGAGGCGCTCGCGGGGGACCGCGCGGCCATCCTGGCCGAGAGCTACCTGTTCGAGGAGCCGGTCTCGCCGCACCTCGCGGCCCGGCTCGCCGGCCAGCGCATCGAGCCGGCGGCACTGCTCGCCGACTTCGATCGCCATCGCGCCGGCGCCTACACGCTGGTGATCGAGACGGCCGGCGGCCTGCTGGTACCCCTGGTTGACAGCGATGGCGGCGCCGCCGATGCCCCCGTTGGCGGCGGATCTGCCGGTGACAGTCGGGGATGGCCTTTCCGCCAGCCGCCCGGGGCCGCTTCGCCGCCGCACACGCTGTCGCCGTCGCCGTCGCCGCCGCCCTCATCGCCGCCGCCCTCATCGTCGCCGTCGCTGCCGGCGTGGCATTCCGGTTTCGCCGCCGCGACTGCCGCGGCGGCCGGGGCAGCCACGGAGGCCGCCGGGGCCGGCTACCTGCAGGCCGATCTGATCGTCGACATGGCCCGCCGCGCGCCGCTCTCGTGCCTGGTCGTCGCCCGCACCACCCTGGGCACCATCAACCACACGCTGCTCACGCTCGAGGCGCTGCGGGCGCGGGGTCTCGGCGTCGCCGGGGTGGTGCTCGACGGGCCGCCGAACCGCGAGAACCGCCGGGCGATCGAGCGCTTCGGCGGCGTCGAGACGATCCTCGAGCTGCCGCACCTGGCGCCCCTCGATCGGGAGGAGGTGGCGGCGGCGACCCGGCACTTCGACCGCGGCGGACACCTCGCTCCCTTTTTGCGCCTCCGGCGCCAGGCGCCACCGCAGGGGGAGCGGCCGGG
>DATNKH010000652.1:0-2645 GCA_035603475.1 Thermoanaerobaculia bacterium | reverse complement strand
CGCGGCGGCCGCCCAGCCCAGGGCGATCAACATCAGCAACAGCGGTGTGCTCTTCGGCATCCTTGGCATCGTCATCACCTCTCGCGCGAGTGGGTGGAGGTTCCTCCATCCCGGGAGACGATATCGCGAGACGGCCCTCCGAGGACGAGGGGCATGGAGACAGACCCGGGCCGTTCTGCGGTAGGCTCCCGGCGGCGAGGAGCCTGGCGTGGAGACCCTGATCGAGTTTTCCGACCTGGCGCGGAATTACGGCGGCCGCCCGGCGGTGTGCGGCCTGTCGCTGTCGATCGCGAGCGGCGAGATCTTCGGGCTGCTGGGCCCCAACGGCGCCGGCAAGTCGACCACCCTCAAGATGGCCGCCACCCTGCTCCTCCCTAGCGCCGGATGGGGGCGGATCGCCGGCTACGACCTGGAGACCCAGGCCGACGACGTGCGCCGGCGCATCGGCTACGTCCCCGAGGGCGCCGAGCTCTACGAGGTCCTCACCGGCGGCGAGTTCCTGGACCTGGTGCGCGACCTCCACCGGCTGCCGGAGGCCGAGGCGCAGCGGCGTCGCGCGCCGCTGCTGGACGCTTTCGAGCTGAGCGCCGACCTCGGCCGCGTCATCGGCGACTACTCGAAGGGCATGAAGCAGAAGCTCCTGCTCATCGCCGCCCTGCAGCACGAGCCGCCGGTCCTGCTCCTGGACGAGCCGCTGGACGGCCTCGACGTCTCCGCCCAGGAGGCCCTGAAGCAGGTGCTGCGCGACCGGGCGGCGGCCGGCTGCGCCGTCGTCTACTCCTCGCACATCCTCGAGGTGGTCGAGAAGCTCTGCACCCGGGTCGCGATCCTCACCCATGGCAGGGTGGCCGCGCTGGGGAGCCCGCGGGAGCTCGTCGAGCGCCACGGCGGCGCGTCGCTGTCGGAGCTCTTCCTGCGGCTCACCGGCGGCGGCGAAGACGGTGGGGCGGAGCGGACCGGCGGGGCGGCCGCGGCCGATCACGTGCCTCCACCCGCCGGCTGACGATGTGGACCGATCCCTTGCTCCGTGCGCTGGGCGCCGATCCCCAGGTATTCCGGCCGGTCTATCGCGTCCAGAAGATCCTCCTCGACCGCGGTGTCCGGCTGGTCCGGCAGCGGGGCCGGCGGACCGGCTCGTTCCTCCTGGTCTGCCTGCTCGCCGCGGTCTACGGCATCGTGGGTCTGCTGTTCTTGTACAAGACCAGGGTGCCGGTCCTGGGAGGCGGCCTCGCTCTGACCTGCGGCTGTGCGTACCTGCTGATGGTCGTCCTCGCCGATCATGCCGAGGCCCTGGTGCTTCCCAGGGAGCGGCTGGTCCTCGCCGCCCATCCGCATGACGATCGCTCGCTGCTGCTGGCCAAGCTCGTCGCCGTCGGCCGGTCCCTGGCGTTGCTCTCGGCGTGCCTGTTCCTCCCGCCGTGCCTCGTCGTGGCGCACTGGTGGGGTGCCGGAGGGGTCCTGGCCTTCCTTGCCGGCGCCGCCGGCGCGGCGTTCGCGGCCGCCACCTCCGGCATCCTGGTCGCCGTCCTGCTGGTGCGCTCCGGCGGCAAGCGAGCCATGGAGCGGGTGATGCCCTGGCTCCAGACCGCCTTCCAGCTGACCTTCTTCCTGCCCACGGTCGCCAACGTGTTCTTCCAGCCTGACCGGCTGTCCGGGTCCGTCCGCGACCTGATGGCCTGGCTGCTGCCGACCTTCTGGTTCACCGCCCCGCTCGAGCTCGCGGCCGGCGGCGCCGGCGCGCCCGCCTGGGGACGGCTGGCGCTGGCCGGCGGCAGTCTCGCCGCGCTGGTCGTCGCCGGCGGCCGCCTGGCCACCGGGCTCGGCCGTCGCCTGCTCGAGCCGGAGCCCCGGGCCGCCGCGGGACGGAGCCGGCGTGCCCTGCCGTCCGATGGGGTGCTCGGCTTCTTGCTGCGCTTCGAGGGGCTGCGGCTGTTCAGCCTGCTCCGCGTCCATCTGCGCTCCGACTGGCGCACCCTGTCGGAGGTCCTGTCGCTGCCGGTGACCGGGCTCTTCTTCCTGTTCCTCTACTCGCGCCAGGGGAGCGGGTTCGGCGCGCTGCCGCGCCCCTTCTTCTTCAGCTGGCTGCTGTTCCTGGGCGCCGACACCCTGACCCGCAGCCAGCGGCCGGGAAGCCTCTGGTGGCTGCTCTCGAGCCCCATCGACCGCACCCGCTTCTCGCTGGCCACGATCTCCCTGCTCCGCCTCTTCCTGCTGGCCCCCTGGCCGCCGCAGTGGCCCTGCTGACCCTGCGCCAGGGCCTGCAACCGGACCAATCCTGGCCGCAGAGTCTCTGGTATCTCGCCGCCCTCGTCGCCTGGGGCGACCTCCTCCTGCTCCTCGGCAAGGTCGCGTACCCCGAGTTCCCGTTCTCGCGCGGGCGCGAAGGGGGAATGGCGGCGGAGCGCTTCGCGATCCTGTTCATCGGCGCGCTGGTGAGCGGCGCCGTGACCGCCGTCCTCGCCGTCAGCCAGCTCTTCGGCGCGCCGGGGTTCGCGCTCGCGGCCCTCGCCGCCGTCCTGCTGCACCTGCCCGCGTCGCACTGGGCCCGCCGGCGTACGGCAAGGGCCGCGGCGCGGCTCGATCTCGTGCAGCTCTGCTGATCGGGGGTAGTGTCCTAGATTGCGGATTGCCCTTGCCCCCCTCCC
>DATNKH010000651.1:0-6573 GCA_035603475.1 Thermoanaerobaculia bacterium | reverse complement strand
CACCGCGCCCGGTCAGCCCTCCCAGGGGTCGATCGGGCCGTCGCCGGCCGGCACCGTGCCGTCGAGCTCGCCGGCGCCGGCTCCCGGCGGCGGCCAGCGCGTCAACCCGGCGACCGGTGCCCCGGCCGCTCCCGGTGGCCGGCCGCAGACCCCTCCCGGCGCCGCCCCCAACCGCATGGACTTCACTCTCCGCTTTCAGGACGGCGCCACCGCCGCGGGCAGCGCCGTGACCTTCGACTACAAGCGCGACGACTACGCGGTGCTCACCGGCAACGTGCAGTTGCACTACCAGGACCTCGATCTGACCGGCGACCACGTCGAGATCGACCTCACCTCCAAGCAGGTGGTCGCCCAGGGCAACGTGATCCTGGACCAGGGGCCGAAGCGGCTGACCGGCACGACGCTCAACTTCGATCTCGACACCAAGACCGGCAAGATGCTCGAGGCGACCGCCTACGTGGCGCCCGACTATTACTTCAGCGGCGTCGAGATCGACAAGACCGGCGACGACACCTACGCGGTGCTCGACGGCTTCTTCACCTCGTGCAGCCAGAAGACCCCCGACTGGAGCTTCCACCTCGGCCGCGCCACCGTCGAGGTCGGCGGCTACGCCCACATGCACAACGTCACCTTCCGGCTGAAGGCGCTGCCGCTGTTCTACACTCCCTGGCTGCTCTACCCGGCGATGAAGGACCGCGCCTCGGGCATGCTGGTGCCGTCGATCCATTCCTCGGGCCGGCGCGGGCCGTCGCTCGACCTGGGCTACTTCCAGACCCTCGGCCAGAGCTTCGACGACACCATCCACCTCGAGCCGTACTTCCGCGGCTACGTCGGAGTCGGGGACGAGTTCCGCTACCGCCCGACGGAAGGCACCTGGGGAGACCTCACCGGCTATGCGGTCAAGGACCCCAGGAGCGAGTGCGCGGGGGAAGATCCCAAGGTCTGCGGCAAGCTGCGCTGGAAGCTCAATTTCAACCATGACACCGAGGACATGCCGTTCGGCATGCGCCTGGTCATGCAGTACCAGAAGTACTCGGACTTCGACTACCTGCGCGACTTCGAGCGCGACTTCGACACCAGCTCGCTGCGCTTCATCGACAGCCGCGCCTTCTTGACCGGCAACTGGGGCCCGAACCTGCTCAACGTCCTGTTCAACGACCGCCAGATCCTGTTCAACAACGGCACCAACTTCGTGTCCGACGTCGATCAGAAGAAGCTGCCCGAGGTCGAGTACCAGGTGCGGTCGACCAAGCTCGGCCCGACGCCGTTCTATCTCGAGATGGACAACTTCCTGGACTACCTCGACATCAACCGGCCGGGCTCGTACTCCGGCAGCTACGGCCGCGTCGACCTCTTCCCGCAGGTCACGTTGCCGGTGAACACGTTCTCGTGGCTGAACCTCTCGCTGACCGGCGGCTACCGCTATACCTTCTACCAGAGAAGCCTGGCCACCACCTTCACGACGACGCCCGGCGTGCCGCCGACGCCCGGCGCGCCGCCGCCGCCGACCGTGACCACGGAGACGCAGGCGTTCGACAACACCACCCTGCACCGCGCGCTGCCTTACGGCTCCGCCCAGATCGTCGGCCCCTCGTTCTCCAAGATCTTCGAGAAGGAGCTCGCCGACTTCGCGAAGTTCAAGCACGTCATCGAGCCGCGCGTCACCTATACCTACTACGGACCGTTCAGCGACTTCCGGCAGCTGGCGCTGCCGCAGTTCGACCAGATCGACGCGCCGCTGTCGACCAACAACGTGCAGGTGGCCCTGGACAACCGGGTGCTGGCCAAGTCCGGCGCCGAGAACGCCAGCGCGCGCGAGATCCTGCTGTTCGAGGTGTCGCGGATGTACAGCTTCGACCCCAACGTGCCGCTCGAGACCTCGCTCGACCTGAAGCAGCACTCGAGCGCCAGCCCCTGGGACTTCCTGCTGCGCTTCAACCCCGGCGAGAAGACCAGCATCAAGGGCGAGGTGATGTACAGCGGATTGTTCGGCAGGATCGCCGCGACCTCGCTGTCGAGCGACGTCTCGCTGCCCGGCAACCAGATGGTCGGCCTGACCTGGTTCACCAACTACCTGCCGGAGACCGGCGTCACCGAGAGCAACCAGATCCGCGTCAACACCGCCCTGAACGTCATCCCGCAGAAGCTCTCGATCCAGGCGCAGGTCGGTTATGACGTGCAGAATCACCTCCTGGGGCAGCAGTACTATGCGATCAACTGGTCGGAGCAGTGCTACGGCTTCCGCATCGAGGTCCGCCAGTTCAAGGCGCTGATCGGTCCGCGGTTGAGCGATACCTCCATCCGCTTCTCGGTCAGCCTGAAGAACATCGGCACCGTGCTCGACCTCAACAATCGCAGCACCCAGACCGCACCTTGAGGGGCCTGAAAGGCCCAGAATGAAAGGCCTCATCCTCTCCGGCGGCAAGGGCACGCGGCTGCGGCCGCTCACCTACACGTCCGCCAAGCAGCTGGTGCCGGTCGCCAACAAGCCGGTGCTGTTCTACGCCATCGAGGCGATCGTCGCCGCCGGCATCCGCGACATCGGCATCATCGTCGGCGAGACCGGCAGCGAGATCCGCGCCGCGGTCGGCGACGGCTCGCGCTTCGGCGCCCGCGTCACCTACATCGAGCAGGACGCACCGCGCGGCCTGGCGCACGCGGTGCTCATCGCCGAGCCCTTTCTCGGCGACTCGCAGTTCGTCATGTACCTCGGCGACAACCTGATCGCCGGCGGCATCACCGGGCTGGTCGACGAGTTCCGGCAGCTCGGCTGCAATTCCGAGATCCTGCTCGCGGAGGTGCCGAACCCGCAGCAGTTCGGGGTCGCCGAGCTGGCGGCCGGGGGCAAGGTGCAGCGGCTGGTAGAGAAGCCGCGCGAGCCGCGGAGCAACCTGGCGCTGGTCGGCGTCTACATGTTCGATTCGACGATCTTCGAGTCGGTGCGCCGGATCAAGCCGTCGGCGCGCGGCGAGCTCGAGATCACCGACGCCATCCAGGACCTGATCGATCGCGGCCTCGAGGTCCATCCCCACCTGGTGCGCGGCTGGTGGAAGGACACCGGCAAGCTCGAGGACATGCTGGAGGCCAACCGCATCGTGCTCGAGGGCATCGAGCCGCTGCGCGCCTCGGAGGTCGGCGCCGGCAGCCGCATCGAGGGGCGGGTGTCGCTGGGAGCCAACGTCGAGATCGTCGACTCGCTGGTGCGCGGGCCGGTGGTGATCGGCGACGGCACCCGCCTCGAGAGCGCCTTCGTCGGCCCCTACACTTCGATCGGCGAGCGCTGCACCCTGGTGTGCTGCGAGCTCGAGAACTCGATCGTGCTCGCCGACTCGACCATCCGCGACATCCCGCTGCGGATCGACGGCTCGTTGATCGGCCGCAACGTCCGCATCGTCAAGACCGACCAGAAGCCGAAGGCCTACCGCTTCATGGTCGGCGACAACTCCGAAGTAGGCATCACTTGATGCGCACGCTAGTCCTGGGCGGCGGCGGCATGCTCGGCGGCGCCGTGCTGGCGGCGGCGCGGGCGCGGGGCTGGCCGGCGCTGGCCCTGTCGCATGCGCAGGGCGACGTCGGCGACGAGGCGCGGCTGGATCATTGGATGATGGCCTTCGGCCCGGAGGCGGTGATCAACTGCGCCGCCTTCACGCGGGTCGACGACTGCGAGACGCAGCCGGAGCGCGCCCTGGAGGTCAACGGCGAGGCCGTCGGGCGGGTGGCGCGGGCGGCCGAGCGTCGCGGCGCGCGGCTGGTCCAGGTGTCGACCGACTATGTCTTCGACGGCGACGCCAGGCAGCGGCCCTACGCCGAGGACGACGCCACCGGCCCGCGCTCGGCCTACGGCCGCAGCAAGCTTCTGGGCGAGGAGCGGGCCCTCGCCTACGGCCGCAGCCTGGTGGTGCGCACCAGCTGGCTGTTCGGGGCCGGCGGGCCCAACTTCGTGACCGCCATCTTGCGCCAGATCGACGGCGGCGCGCGGCAGCTGCGGGTGGTCGCGGACCAGGTGGGAGCGCCCACCTGGACCGGCTTCCTGGCGCGGGCGCTGCTCGACCTGGCGCCGCTCGCGGCCACCGGGATCGTGCACTATCGCAACTGCGAGCCCGTCTCCTGGTACTCTTTTGCCGTCGCGATCGCGCGCTGGCGGCCGGGTGCGGACGGCGTCGTAGAGGTGGTGCCGGTCACCACCGCCGAGATGCCGCGGCCGGCACCGCGCCCGGCTTACTCGGTGCTCGCGGTCGAGCGCTGTGAGGCGCTGCTGGGGCGGCCGGTGGAGAGCTGGGAGCTCGGGTTGGCCGAGTACCTGTCGCAGCTTCGCGAGTCGCGGCCGTCGCGTTAGTCGCGTCGGTCGCCGGGTCGCGTTGGTCGCTTTCGTCGCCGGGTCGCGTTGGCGTAGCAAGGGAGGAGTCGATGAGGGCTTTGATCACTGGCATCACCGGCTTCGCCGGCTCACACCTGGCGGAGTATCTGCTCGCCGAGCACCCGGAGGTCGAGGTGCACGGCACCTATCGCTGGCGCAGCCGCATGGACAACGTCGAGCACCTGCGCGGCAACATCCACCTGGTCGAGACCGACCTGCGCGACTTCAGCTCGGTCCTGGCCGCGCTCGAGCGCACGCGCCCCGACTACATCTTCCACCTGGCGGCGCAGAGCTTCGTGCCGGCCAGCTGGACGGCGCCCAACGAGACGCTCACCACCAACATCAGCGGCCAGGTCAACATCTTCGAGGCGATCCGCACGCTGCGCCTCGACCCGGTGGTGCAGATCGCCTGCTCGAGCGAGCAGTACGGCCTGGTGCTGCCGCACGAGACGCCGATCAAGGAGAGCAACCCGCTGCGGCCGCTGTCCTCGTACGCGGTGTCGAAGGTGGCGCAGGACCTGCTCGGCTACCAGTACTTCCAGAGCTACGGCCTGAAGGCGATCCGCACCCGCGGCTTCAATCACACCGGGCCGCGGCGCGGCCAGGTCTTCGTCACCTCCAACTTCGCGAGCCAGGTGGCGGCCATCGAGCTCGGCCTGCAGGAGCCGGTGATCAAGGTGGGCAATCTCGAGGCCATCCGCGACTTCACCGACGTGCGCGACATGGTGCGCGCCTACTGGCTGGCCGTGACGCGCGCCAAGCCGGGCGAGGTCTACAACATCGCCACCGGCCGCGGCATCCACATCCGCGAGATGCTCGACCAGCTGCTGGCGCTGAGCCCCGCGAAGGTGAAGATCGAGATCGACCCGGAGCGGCTCCGCCCTTCCGACGTCGAGATCCTGATCGGCGACAGCTCGAAGTTCCGCGCCGACACCGGCTGGGAGCCGCGCATCCCCTTCGAGCAGACCCTGCGCGACCTGCTCGCCTACTGGCGCCAGGTGCTGGCAGCGCGCCAGGCCCGGCTGGCGGCGGTGCAGCCGCCGTCGGAGCTGCCGAAGCTGCCGGCGCTGCCGGCGCTGCCGGAGCTGCCGGAGACCCCGGAAAACAATGCGGTGCAGGCGGAGGGGGCCGCCGAGGCCGGCGCCTCCTCCAGGGGGGCGGGCTAGGGCCGGGCGCGCCGCCCCGCTCCTCCCGTCAAGGCACCCGCCATGCACCTGCTGCTCACCGGCGTCGGCGGCTTCGTGGGCTCGCGGCTCGCGCGCCTGCTGCTGGCGCACGGCGAGAGGGTGAGCGGCACCTTCTTCGAGGAAGTGCCGCGGGTGCCGGGCGTGACGCTCTACGAGGCCGACCTGCTGGACGCCGCCGCCATGGCCGCGGCCGTCCGGGCGGCCGCCCCCGACGCCGTGGTGCACCTCGCCGGCCTCTCGCACGTCGGCGAGTCCTGGACACGCATGGCGGAGTACTTCCGGGTCAACGTGCTGGGCACCGAGAACCTGCTGGCGGCGGCGGCCGGGCGGCGGGTGGTGGTAGCCTCGTCCGCCGAGGTCTATGGCGTGGTGCCCGAATCCGAGCAGCCCATCGGCGAGCAGCAACGGCTCGACCCGCGGACTCCGTACGCGCTGACCAAGGCAGCCGCGGAGCGGCTGGCGCTCGGGCGCGGCGCGGTGGTGGCGCGGTGCTTCAACCTGGTCGGGCCGGGCCAATCGACGCGCTTCGCGCTGCCGGCGTTCGCCGCGCAGCTGGCGGCGATCGCGCGCGGTGAGCGCGAGGCGGTACTGCGGGTCGGGAACCTCTCGGCGCGGCGAGACTTCGTCCACGTCGACGACGGGGCCGAGGCCTACCGCCTGCTCGCCGAGCGCGGGCGGCCGGGAGAGATCTACAACCTGGCGAGCGGCCGCGCCTTCTCGCTCGCCGAGGCGCTCGACCGCCTCATCGCGATCGCCGCGATCGCCGCGACCGCCGCCAGCGCCGCCAGCGCCGGCGGCGGGGTGCCGGCTCGCGTCGAGATCGACCCGGAGCGCGTGCGGTCGGTCGACCTGCCGCTGCTGGCCGGCGACGCGACACGCCTGCGCACCCTCGGCTGGGAGGCGCGGCGCGGCCTCGACGAGGCGCTGGCCGATCTCTGGACGGAGGCGAGCGGCGCGGCGGCCCCCGGCGCCGAGAGGGTCTCGGCATGAAGACGTTGGTGACCGGCGCCACCGGGTTCCTGGGGAGAC
>DATNKH010000650.1:0-3027 GCA_035603475.1 Thermoanaerobaculia bacterium | reverse complement strand
CGGCGATCGCGGCGAGCTCCGCCGCGCGCCGGCTGCTGCTGGTGGACGACTCGGTGAGCGTGCGCAAGGCCGTCGGGCAGATGCTCGGCCGCCATGGCTACCAGGTCACCGCGGTGGCGGACGGCGAGGAGGCGCTCGAGGCGTTGCGGCTGGGCTCCTTCGACGCCGTGCTGACCGACCTCGAGATGCCGCGGCTGAACGGCTACGAGCTGATCGAGGAGATCCGTCGCGGCCCGCGCGGCGGCGAGCTGCCGATCGTGGTGATCACCACCCGCGCCGGCGGCAAGCACCTCGACCTCGCCCGCCGGCTCGGCGCCACCGCGTGCTTCGGCAAGCCCTTCGACCAGACCGCCTTGCTGACCTTGCTCGGCGGCCTCGCGGCGCCCGCGGACGGCGGCCCATGGTGATGACCATGACCGTTCCGCACCAGGCCACGGAGCGCCATGCGCTGCTGGCGGTTGACGGCGTCGAGTACGCGGTCGATGCGGCATGGGTGCGGCGCTCGCTCCCGGCGCCCAGCCCACTGCCGGCAGCCGTCCTGCACGGCGGCACGGCTTACCAGCTCGTCGACCTGCGGCAGCTCTTCGGCCTGCCGGCCAGCTCCGATGCGCCCCCGCGGGCGGACGGCGGGCCCGGCGCGGAGCGGCTGATCCTGCTGATCGACCAGCCTCCGGCCGCGCCGGGGCCGCTCGCCGCCGGCGCCGTCCATCGCCTCGCCCTGGTGATCGACGACCTGCTGGGCCTCGAGGCGCTTGCCGCCAGCGCCGCGGTGCCGCTGCCCGGTGTCTACCGCGGCCCCGAGCGGCACTGGTTCCACGGCGTGCTGCCGCGTGCGGACGGGCGGATCATCGTGCTGCTGCGCCCGGAGGGGCTGGCGCCCGGCGCCACGCCGCCAACGGAGCCGGAAGGGGTGCCCACCGCCGCGGCGCCGTCCCCGGGAGGCGCCGTGTGCTGAGCCGGCGCGATCGCGGCCGCGAGGGGCGACAGGCGCCGCGCCCCGCCCTGCTGGCTTTCGTGATCGGGGGCCGGACGCGCGCTCTCTCGGTCGGCCTCGTGGCGGCAGTCGCCGAGATCGGCCCCGTCACCCGCGTGCCCGCCGCCGATCCCGCCAACCTCGGCCTGATCGTCCATCGCGGCGCCGTGCTGCCGCTGGTCGACCTCGGCCGCCGGCTCGAGGGCGGCGCGGCCGCTGCGGACGGGCCGGAGGGGGCGGTCGGGGCGGTCAGCGCGGGGCCGCCTGCTTTCTGTATCATCACCCGTTCTCGGCAGGCGATCGCCTTCCCGGTCGAAGCGGTCCTCGGCCTGCAGGCGCTGCCGGCGAACGGCGGTGCCACGGCCTCGCCATGGGAGATCCTGGACCCGCTGATCGTGGACCTCGCCCGTGACCAAGATCCTGCTCATTGAAGCCGACCCCGACCGCGCCGCCGCCCTGGCGGCGGCGCTGGGCGGCGGTGGCGCGACGGAGGTGCGGATCGCTCCGGACGGCTTCTATGCGCTCACGATGATGGAGCGCGAGCGGCCGGACCTGATCGTCGCGGGCGAGTGCGTGGGCGGCATCGGCGCCGGCGAGCTGGGCGCCATCGTGCGCAGCGACCCGACGCTGGCCGGGGTCCGCCTCGCGCGGTACGCCGACCCGGCAGCGCCGCCGGCGGACCTCAACGGCGGCGGCGCCTACGACCTGGTCCTCGACGCCGCGGCGCCGGCGCGCGAGCTGGCGGAAGGCCTCCGGCGGCTGGCCGGCATCCCCTCCGCGGCGGCGCCGCGGGGCGCCACCGCGGAGACCGGCGAGACCGGCGAGGCCCTGCTGCCGGCACCAGCGCCCGGCGTGCCGCGGGACGAGCGTCCGATCCCGGCACCCGCTCCGCTCCACCCCTCGGGCTACTCGACGGCGGAGATGCCCGCACCCCGCCTGGCCGCCGGACGCCAGCCGCCTACCGCCGCCCAGCCCCTGCAGCGGCCGCAGCCGGCCCCAGATCTCAGCGGCTCGCTGGGGGTGCTGGACCTGATGGAGCTCAGCCAGGCGTTCTCGCTCGCCAGCAAGACGGGCCAGCTGTTCCTCGACTGCTCGCGCGGCGAGGGCTGCATCTACTTCGTGCTCGGCAGGGTGATTCACGCCACCATCCGCGAGCGTACCGGCCGCGAAGCCTTCTCCGAGATCCTGCAAGCCACCCTGCGCGAGCAGAACCTCGCCTTCCGCTTCGCTCCCAGAGAGCCGCACGAGCTCGCCACGGTGCCGCGCAGCATCGACCTGACCGTCCAGCACCTGCTGCTCAGCTTCGCCGTGGACTTCGACGAGACCCAGGGCCCATGAGAGTAGGAAGGAGAGAGAGGAGAATGGCGTGGCGAAAGTCTTCGTCCTCGACGACAGCGTGAGCGTGCGCAAGGCGGTCGAGCGGCTGCTCGCGCCGCGTGGCCTGGCGGTGACCAGCTGCGCCTCGGGCAACGAGGCGCTGGCCCGCCTGCCGGGCGAAGCCCCCGACCTGCTGATCTGCGACCTGTTGCTGCCGGACCTGGACGGCTACGAGGTCTGTCGCTGGCTCCGCCAGGTGCCCGCGCTCGCCGCGACACCGGTGCTGTTCATCTCGGGGATCGTCGACGCCGACATCGCCAGCCGGGTGGCAGCCCTCGGCGTCGAGGGTATCCTGAAGAAGCCCTTCAGCGGCGAGGACCTGGTCGCCACCGTCGAGCGCATTCTAACCAATAGCCGCCTTGCGTCGCCGGCCGCCAGCCGCGCCGCATCGCCGGCCGCCGCCACGGTCCCGCCCGCAGCCGCCGACTCGCCGGCCGCCGACTCGCCAGCCGCCATCCCGGCCAGCCCGGGCAGCCCACGGATCCGCGCGCTGCTCTCGGAGGTGACCACGCTGGCGGGCTTCCGCTGCGCTCTCATTCTATCGCCGGGGTCGCCGGGCTCGCCGGGGTCGCCTGGATCTCCGGGTCCGCGCATGCTGGCGCTTGCCGGCGAGCTGCCGCCGGCCGCCGGCGACTCGGCGGACGTTACCGCGACGGCGCTCGCGGGTTGGCTGGCCG
>DATNKH010000649.1:0-3428 GCA_035603475.1 Thermoanaerobaculia bacterium | reverse complement strand
GTCACGGCCGCCCGGGTGGCCGCCGGGACTTCCGCCCGGCCGCCCCGATCGGCCCGATGGCCCCTTCGACCCGCATGCCGTCGATCCTGTCCGGCGGTACCCGCGACTCGGGCCGCGATGCGCGGCCCGACCTGGAGCTGGAGGGGCGGCAGCCCATCGATCCCCGTCAGCCGCCGGTGGAGGTCGATCGCCTGGGCGACACCGAGACCCGCGCCGCCAAGGCAGCCTCCCTCTTCCGGCCGCGCTTCAGCACCCGCTGGTCGAAGTAGGCGAGGGCCGAGAGCCAGCTGCCAGACTACCGCGGACACTGGGCCAAGGAGCCAGTCCCTCCTGCCTCCCTTTGGGCGAGGCGTCCTTAGTCCGCGGTCGGTTCCCTTCGACGCCCTCGCCCAAAGGGAGGCAGGAGGGACTGGCTCCTCGGCCTAGTCCGCCGGCGCGTCGGCCTGGCGCCGGCGCCGGCGGAGCAGGCGCTTCGCTTCGCGGATCGAGCGGCCCTGGATGAAGTAGGCGGTGGCCGCCTCGCCGACGCCCCAGGTGCCGGCGAACGCCACGCCGCCGGAGATCGCGGAGCCGGCGCCGGGGAAGACCACCTTGGCCAGCGCCCGCGCCGCTTCGCGCAGGGCGAACGCGGCGCCGACGTTGGCTCCCAGCGCCACCAGGAACTCCCGCGCCGTCTCCCGCGAGGCCTCCCGTCCCGAGAGGTAGGCGATGGCGGTGATCAGGCCGACCTGCAGGCCGGTGATGGGGAAGATGTCGGCGAGTGGGATCGGCACCGCGCCGATCCCGGCGGAGAGCGTGGCGGCGGCACCGGTCAACCGCCGGGCCAGGCGCTCCTGCACCGCCCGCTGGCGGCTGAGCCGCGCCAGCTGCAGCTGCGCGCTCTGCGGCAGGCCGTCGATCAGGTACTCGACCAGGCGGTCGACGTTCCAGTAGTTGTCATAGACGCGGACGCCGTCGCGCACCTCGGCATAGGCCGAGACCGGGACGACGTGGGCGAGAGCGATGCCGCGCTGCGCCAGGGCGGCCTCGACGGCGGCGACGGCTACCGCGATGTTGCGCTGCTTGACCGGGTCGTCGTAGGGGGGCTCGACGCGCTTGGGATCGAGCTCGTCGACCTGGGTGACCACGGCGACCACCGGCAGCTCGTAGCGGTGCCGCCGGCGGACGAGGCTGCGGATCTCGACGAGATTGTCGATGTCCTCGCCGATCCGGGAGTCGACCTCCTTGGCCTTGCAGAGGAAGAGCACGGAGTCGGGCGGCTCGCTGTCGAGCGCCGCGGCGATCTCCGCCAACGCGCCGCGGAAGTTGGCGGCTTCCGGACGGCTGCTGTCCCCCAGCCCGCGGGTGTCGAGGAGGCGCAGCTCGCCCCGTGCAGTCGAGTGGGAGTACCATCGCAGCTCGCCAGTCTGCGCCAGCACCGAGCCCACCGCGGCCAGCTGCTCGCCGACGACGGCGTTGACCAGGGAGGACTTGCCCGCCCCGCGCCGGCCCACGATCATCAGCTTCGGCGGCCGCGCCTCCATCAGCAGCTCCTTGAGCGTCCGTAGCTCGCCGGCGAGCTGGCCGCGGAGACCGCCGGCAAGCGCCGGCGCCGCCGGGGTCAGTCGGTCCAGGACCTCCCTGAGCACAGCTGCCGCGAGATCCGCCAGGCCCGCGCTCTTCGCGGGCGGGTACGGTTCGACGCCAGCCTCGCCAGCCACCGCGTGTAGGATAGCGGATCGGCCGGCCAGCGGCCGGGTGTAGCCTCGGTAGTGTGGAGACGGCATCGTGGCGGAGGCGAGCGAGACAGGTGGGGCAGCCGGCGGCGTCCAGCAAGAAGTGCCGCGACTGGCGACAGGCGGAGCCGCGGCCTCGCGCCAGGAGCGGGACCTCGCCGGCAGCCGGCTGAAACCCTCGGTCATGCTTTCCGTTCTTTATCAAGATGACGACCTGCTGGTGGTCGACAAGCCTTCGGGGCTGGTGGTCCATCGCGGCTGGGCTCGCGACGGCGAGGTGGTCATGACCCTGGCGCGCGCGCTTGCCTCCCGTCACGTCTCCCCGGTGCACCGGCTCGACCGCGGCACCAGCGGGGTGCTGGTGCTCGCGCTCACCGCCGCCGCCGCCGGCGCGCTCGGCGAGGCCTTCGAGTCCGGCAGGGTGCAGAAGCGCTACCTCGCGCTGGTGCGCGGCATTGCCCCGGAAGCCGGCATCGTGGACCACCCCATCCCGCGTGCTCCCGGCGGTCCGCGCGTGCCGGCGATCACGCGCTATCGGCGGCTGGCCACCTTCGAGCGCTACTCCTGGCTGGAGGCGTTCCCGGAGACCGGGCGCCTGCACCAGGTCCGCCGCCACCTGAAGCACATCTCGCACCCGGTGATCGGCGACGTTCGCTACGGCAAGGGCGAGCACAACCGCCTCTTCCGGACGCGCTTCGGCCTCTACCGGCTGGCGTTGCACGCCGCCGAGCTCAGCTTCGAGCATCCGGTGAGCGGCGCGCCCTCGAGCTTCGAGGCGCCGCTGCCCGCCGATCTGTCCGGGCCGCTCGCCGCCATGGGGCTGGCCCCGCCGGCGGCGGCCCGCGGCGCCGGCGCCGGTTCGAGCCGGTGGACGTCGAGCGGAGGCGCCGCGTAGACGAGCTCGGACGGTCGAGCGCAGGGTTTCTTCGAGGATGCGGATCTCAGTGGCCATCCGTCACCCCATGCCGCTCGTGCTGGCGCTGCTCGCCGGCGCCGCCACGGCAGTGGCCGCCCAGCCACAGGCTGCTCCGGCAGAGGTTTCCCCGGCTCCGGCCTCACCGGCAGCGGCTGCTTCGGGGCCTGCCTCCTCGGCGGCGGCGGCGGCGGTGGCCGGGCCTGTCGCGGCCGCAGATCCGGCGGCCCCTGCGGTTTCTGCGGTCCCTTCGGTCCCGGCTGCCCCGGTGCCTCCCGCGGCGGCGGTGGCCGGTCCGGCGCTGCCCGCGTCGATCGCCGCCGGGTCCCTCTACCTGCTGAATGGCGCAGCGGCGGCTTACGACGCGGCCGGCACCGCCGATCCCTGGGCCGTGCTGCCGCGGACGTCGGGAGTGTTGGTCACCGGCGCCTACGTGGCCGGCTATGGCGGCCGTCCCGGCCAGGCCTTCGTCGGTCCCGGCTCGAACGGCAGCCAGGGTGTGTTCCGCCTCGAAGGCTTCGAGGTCGGCGACGCGGCGTCCTCCGGCATGGCGGTCGGAGTGAGCGCCCTGACCGCGGAGCAGGTCGAGGTCACGACCGGTGGCGCCGATCCCGCGGTGCTCTCGCCCGGATTGCAGATCAACCTGGTGCAGCGGCGCGGCACCAACGAGTGGCGGGCGGCGGCCCGTGGGTTGGGCAGCGGCGGCCCGCTGGCCGCCGGCGCTCCCGGCGTGCGCGGACTGGCCGCCGGCCAGGCGGCGAGCGAGCATGTCAGCGGCGACCGGGTGCGCGACACCGCCA
>DATNKH010000648.1:0-3269 GCA_035603475.1 Thermoanaerobaculia bacterium | reverse complement strand
CGGGCGGCGACCGCGAGCGCTCCCGCCGACGGCGCCGTCGCCTGGACCCCCGCCGGCCGGCTGCCGGTGGTGTTCTTCGCCGACAACAGCTTCCTCATCGAGCCGTCCCGCGCGCAGCTGGCCGAACGGATCGGCCTGCGCACCCGCGCCGAGAGCCGCTTCTACGACCTGGTCATCGTCGGCGGCGGGCCGGCGGGACTGGCGGCGGCGGTCTACGGCGCCTCCGAGGGGCTGCGCACGCTGATGGTCGAGCGCGACGCTCCCGGCGGCCAGGCGGGCACCAGCTCGCGGATCGAGAACTACCTCGGCTTCCCGGCCGGCCTCTCGGGCGCCGAGCTGGCGCGCCGCGCCGTGGCCCAGGCGCAGCGCTTCGGCGTCGAGATCCTGAACCCGCAGGAGGCGACGGGCCTGCGGCGCGAGGACCCCTACCGGATCATCTCCCTGTCCGACGGCAGCGAGGTGAGCTGCCACGCCCTGGTGGTGGCGACGGGCGTCTCCTACCGCAAGCTGGCGGTGCCGGGGATCGATCGCCTGACCGACGCCGGCGTCTACTACGGCGCCGCCATGACCGAGGCGATCTCCTGCCAAGGCGAGGACGTGTACCTGGTGGGGGGGGCCAACTCGGCCGGACAGGCCGCGATGTACTTCTCGCGCTATGCCCGGCGGGTGGTCATCCTGGTACGCGGCGACTCCCTGTCCAAGGGCATGTCGCATTACCTGGTCGATCAGATCTTGCAGACTCCGAACATCGAGGTGCGCGTCCACGCCAGCGTCGTCGGTGTGCATGGCGGCGAGACCCTCGAGGCCATCGACGTCGCCGACTCAAAAGCCGGCACGGTCGAGACGCTGCCCGGGCGATCGCTGTTCATCTTCATCGGCGCCGAACCGCGCACCGCGTGGCTCGACGGAGTGGTGGAGCGCGACGCGCACGGCTTCCTGCTCGCCGGCAGCGACCTCGTTCGCGACGGCAAGCTGCCCGCGGGCTGGAACGTCGACCGCCAGCCGTTCCTGCTGGAGACCAGCGTGCCGGGCGTGTTCGTGGCCGGCGACGTCCGCCGCGGCTCGGTCAAGCGCGTCGCCTCGGGCGTCGGCGAGGGCTCGATCACGGTCTCGTTCATCCACCAGCACCTGGCGCATATCTAGGGCTCGGGTCACCCGGGCAGCAGCTCCACCTCGTCGACGTAGCACCATGCCCAGTCCTCGCCCGGCTCGAAGGAGCGCACGATCGGATGATGGCTGGAGTGGAAGTGCTTGGTGGCGTGCCGGCCGGGCGAGGAGTCGCAGCAACCGACATGGCCGCAGGTCAGGCAGAGCCGCAGGTGGACCCAGTGGCCGCCGGTCGCCAGGCACTCCTTGCAGCCGCTGCCGCTGGGCGTGACCTCGCGAATCTGATCCAGATGGGTGCATTCCGTGGCGGGCATGAGTCCTCCTTTCGGGCGGGGTCGGACGCCGACCCAGGCGCGTGACTAGCGTATCCGACTCGTCAAGAGGGCAAGGCCGATGGGCACGCCTCGGTCCTGCGGTAGTGCGTCAGTTTCCCTCGGCGTCCCTTTGGGCGAGGGGCCGAGACTGCAGCGGCGGCGGACTTTGGCCCCTCGCCCAAAGGGACTCCGAGGGAAATTGGTCCACTACCGGTCCTGCGCTGTTGAACCTCCCCGCGGGCGGGACGTACTAAGATCAGGCTCCCGCGAGGCGACCGCATCCGCGGCGGCTCGACGATCCCCGCCATGGCGCCGCAATCCGGCATCCCCCCGCTCGCCGCTGCCGGCGGCGGGCTTGGCCGCGAGCAGCTGGTGGCCGTCGCCACCGCCGCTTTCCTGATGCTGCTCAAGGGCGTGGCAGCCTGGCTCACCAGGTCGGTGGCGCTCGGCGCCGCCGCGCTCGACTCCGCGGTGGACGTCTTCGTCTCGAGCGCCAGCTACTTCGTGGTGCGCCGCGGCGCGGCGCCGCCCGACGCCGACCATGCCTACGGCCACGGCCGCTTCGAGACCCTGGCCGCCCTTGGCCAGGGCCTCCTCCTGTTCGGCGCCGCGGGCGGCCTGATCGTCGCCGGCGTCGAGCGCCTCCGGTCGCGCCAGCTGCCGCGGGCCATCGACTTCGGCATCGCCGTCCTCGCGGCCGCGATGATCGGCAGCTGGCTCGTCAGCTGGCACCTGGGGAGAGCCGCCGGCCGCAGCGGCAGCCCCGCCCTGCGAGCGGACAGCATCCACTACCGGGCCGACCTCTGGGTGAACGCCGGCGCCCTCGTGGCCCTGCTCGTCGTCCGCTGGGCCCACTGGCCCGCCGCCGATCCCCTGCTGGGCCTGCTCGTCTCCGCCGTGGTCCTCCGGGCCGGCGCGCTCCTGGTCATGGATTCGGTAGCCGACCTCTCCGACCGCGGCCTGCCGCCGCAAGAGCTGCGCCGCATCGAAGACCTCGTCGCCACCTTCGCCCCGGACGTCATCGGCCTCCACGACCTCAAGACCCGCCGCAGCGGCAGCCGCCGCCTCATCGAGCTCCATCTCGAGATCCCGCACACCGTGACCTTCGAAGAAGCCCACGCCCGGGGAGCCCGGGTCCGCAGGGCGATCGAGAGCGACCTCCCTCGCTCGCGAGTGCTCGTCCACACGGACCCGGTGTAGTGCTCGGTGCAGGGCCGAGTGGCACAGGAGCGGTGAGCGTTACGCAACGTTTGACACGCAAATGCTGGCCATGCGATGCTGCTTGAAGTGCGATTCGCGCTGATGGCTCTCGCCAGCAGATACGGCTGCCAAGGAGGCAGGTCATGCTAGGAACGCTTCGGGCAATCCCAATTCTCTTGGGTGCCGTTGGAGCATTGCTCCTTGGCGCAGCCCCGGCTCTGGCCGGTAGTTGTGACGCTTACTGCGACGGCGCTCTAGGTTGTTACGGCAGTTGCAGCATCACTCAGGACAACTGCGCGGTCATTTGCATCGAGGGCGGATGCAGTGTGGACTGCTACAGCGCCCCTAAGAGCTGCGGAGGGGGCGGCAGGTTGGACTGCCACTTCCGGCCTCCTCCCCCCTCACCATCCACTAGGCAGCACTCATCGACGGAGCCTCCCGAAAGTGGTTGGGCACTCCTGCGCTACGAACTGCGGCCGGATGCGCCCATCGTTAGTGATCACGTGGTTGCCGTCCGGGCGTCCTCGGAGGACTTTGCACAGTTTGCCAGAGCGGCTGAGGCCCGACTGGAAAACGAGGAGATGGCGAAGCTCCGGCAAGACTCGGAAAAAAAGCTGTTGGCGGTAGCTCTCGGCGGCGGCAGCAGGG
>DATNKH010000647.1:0-4735 GCA_035603475.1 Thermoanaerobaculia bacterium | reverse complement strand
CCTCGACCTGCTGTGCGGCGGCCATGATGCCGGGGTTGTGAGACAGCGCCTCGTCGACCGCCTGGCGCCGCGACAGATGCAGGGCCGCGCCCGCCGCGGCTGCCGGCGCCGGGGCTGGGGCCGTCGCCGAGGCCGGCGCCGACGCCGGCGCCGGGGCTTCTTGCGCCCATCCGGGAAGTGCCAGCAGCGTGGCGCCCAGAACGGCGCCACGAGTAAGACTGTTGAGTCCGATCACGGACCCTCCGAAAGCTCTTCTGAGTAAGGGGAGAGGACGAGACGCGGCTAGCGGCGCGGCGGGGCGCGGCCGCAAGCGCGGTCGAGCGTCAGCCAGCAGCGACGCTCGGTGGGGGCGCCGGCCGCCTGGGCGAGGCGCGGCAGCGGCAGGATCAGGGGCGGCCGCCCCTGCGCCACCATGACCAGGCTGGCAATCCGGCAGGCGGGGCACTCATCCTGGGCCGGAGTCGCCGGCGCCGCGCTGCGCAGCGGTCCGCGGAAGCCTGCCGCCGTGCCGGCGGCGCTCCCAACGCTCTCAACGCTCTCGACGCTTTCGACGCTTTCAGCCAGGAGGCTGCAGTGAGCATGAAGCAGCGGCGCGAAGGCGAAGATCTCGGCTGCCAGGAAGAGCACGCAGACCAGCAGTGCAGCGCGGCGGGGCCGTGGAACCGGCATGGCGTCGAAGGGTAGCACAACCCCGGCCCGGAACGAGCTGGACACTACCGCTCAGCCGGCGGCGGCCCGCTTGCGTGCCAGCCGTTCCACCAGCGAACGCATCGTGGCCTGGGCCTCGACGCTGAACCAGGAGTCCAGCACGCTCTCGATCTCGGCGGCCCTGCCGGCCGCGGCGTGCTGGTCGCCGGCGTCGTCGTACATCGCCACCAGGTCGGCGCGGGCGAGGCGGCGGGTCGCCGTCATCGCCGCCCGCGGCAACGCCGCCAGCTCGGCCGCGATGGCCGCCGCCCGCTCCACCGCCTGGTCCGCGGGCACGACCTCGTCGACCAGGCCGATGCGCGCCGCCTCCGCCGGCAAGACCAGCGCGCCGCTGACGCACATCCGCTCCGCCTGGCGCGGCCCCACCAGCCGCCGCATCGCGGCGAAGATCACCGGCGGCAGCGGCAGCCCGACCCGCACCTCGTTGAGACCGATGCGGAAGTCCCCGTCCGCCATCACCCGCGCGTCGCAGTGGAGCGCCAGCACCGCTCCGCCGGCCGGGCTGTGCCCGGTGATCGCCGCCACCACCGGCAGCGGCGAGGCGGCCAGCGTGCGCAGCAGCGCGTAGAGGTTGTTCCACATGACGCGGATGCCGGCACGGTCGAGTGTCAGCAGGTAGGGCACGTCGAGGCCCGCCGAGAACATCCCGGGCGCCCCCGAGAGCACCAGCGCCGCCACCCGCCGCCCGGAGGCTGCGGCCGCGGGCGCCGATGCCGGCACCGGCTCCGCAGCCTCCGCGGCGGCCTGTGCCAGCGCCGCGGTCAATGCCGCCATCAGCTCCGGCGACAGCGCGTTGGCCGGCGGGCGCGCCAGCCGCAGCTCTCGCACCGCTCCGCGCTCGACGATCTCGATCACCGCATGCCTCCAATCCGCAGGGCAGCCGCTTGACCGACGGGCCGCCCGAGGCCGCCATCCTACCAGCCGCCGCGGCCGGGCAGCCCACTGCCTGGTAGATCCACGACCCAATGCCTGGACAGAACCACAGGGGATAGTGGGTCGGGGTACAATGGTGATGTTGCGCGAAGAGTGGGCGAGCGTGCGGACGCCCTTCGGGAGGCAGCTTGGACGACGAGAAACGCCGGGAGCTCCAGCGCCTCCTGGGAACGATCGACAGCCGGCGGGAGCTCGACCGCTACGACGAGCGCGAGCGCCACATCGAGAGGAACCGCCATGTCTACCGCTTCGAGGAGCTGATGCGCTCGGTCGTGGTGCCGACCTTGCGCACCTGCATGCTGGACCTCGACCGCAAGGGCCACTTCACCCGCCTGCGCGAGCTGTCGCCGCGCCGCGCGCGCCTCGACCTGCAGATCCAGCTCGGCGCCCAGAAACGGGGCGCGCTCGAGCTCGCCCTCATCGAAGAGCAGCCCGACCGGCTGCGGGTGGACTACACCTGGGGCTGGAAGCGCGAGCAGGAGGTCTTCGCGGTCGACCAGCTCGGCGATGCCTTCGTGACCGAGCGCGTGCTGCACCTGTTGCGCGGCCTGGTCGGTTGAGCGTCCAGGCCGGCGATGTAACCGTTTGTCTGACTTCACCGTCTAGCCATTGGGAACGGTGTGCGAATATATCGTCTCGCGAGACATTTTTTTGGCCAGGCAATGCTAAATCTTGGCAGCTCGACTTGGGTGGCTTTCTACAAAATTCCTTTGTATCGTGTGACTTACGATCAAGCCCAAGGCTGGCGTGGATCGTGCTTCATACATGAGTCATCGCCCGGACTTGGCCGTGGCCCAGGATCAACCCCCTTAGGGGGCAGGAGGGACTCCCCATGTTGCGCCGTCTCCGTAACAGGCAGCGTGGCTTCACCTTGATCGAGCTGCTGATCGTCGTCGCCATCATCGGGATCATCGCCGCCCTGTTGATCCCCAACTTCCTCGACGCTCTGCAGAAGGCGAAGCAGAAGCGGACCTTGGGAGACGCCAAGAGCATCGGCACCTCCATGTTCTCGTGGCTGACCGACCAGGCGGGCGCCGCCGCCGCCGGCGCCTCCGCCACCGGTGACGTCAACCTGGCCAACTTCGCGTCCACCACCCAGGCCGACCTCACCACCGTCCTGGTGTCCCAGTACATTCAGCAGATCCCGGTCCTCGATGGCTGGAAGCACCAGTACTCCTACTACTGCAACTACACCAACCCGCTGGGCGGCGTCGGCATCATCGCGGTCCTCAGCTACGGCCGCGACGGCAAGCCGGAGACCGGCTCGCCCGACTACACCGTCACCGGCTTCGACCCGACCGACTACGACCGCGACATCGTCTGGGCCGACGGCTTCTTTGCCCGTTCGCCGCAGAAGACGCACTAGAGATCTGGCCACCGGCGACTCACGCTCGCGTGTCCTCGGACGCCCCCCGGCACCAGCCGTCGGGGACACGCGAGCGGTGCTGCTCTCCAGGGCAAGCGCCTCCTCCTCCCCGGCCCTCCGCATCCCAGCCCTCGGCAGCCCGGTTCTCTGACGTTTTCTGCTAATGGCAGATGTCAATTTTCGACACCCTTACCTGCCTTCGAGACCCGCCCAAGGCCTGGCTGATAGCGTTTTCATCCGCTCCTGCGCATGGCATCAACCATGCACTTATCGCAGCACGAGCCGTCCGAACCCTTAGCCTCGCGAGTCGAGAGGCAATGCCCCCTGGAGGGGAGGAGGACCCCAGAATGCTGAGCCGTCTGCGTCACCGGCAGCGTGGCTTTACCCTGATCGAGCTGCTGATCGTCGTCGCCATCATCGGGATCATCGCCGCCCTGTTGATCCCCAACTTCCTCGACGCCCTGCAGAAGGCGAAGCAGAAGCGGACCTTGGGAGACGCCAAGAGCGTCGGTACCGCCCTGTTCTCCTGGGTGACCGACCAGGCGGGTGCCGCCGCCGCCGGCGCCTCCGCCACCGGCGACGTCAACCTGGCCAACTTCCAGTCCACGACCCAGGCCGACCTGACCACCGTCCTGGTGTCCCAGTACGTTCAGCAGATCCCGGTCCTGGATGGCTGGAAGCACCAGTACTCCTACTACTGCAACTACACCAACCCGCTGGGCGGCGTCGGCATCATCGCGGTCCTCAGCTACGGCCGCGACGGCAAGCCGGAGACCGGCTCACCCGACTACACGGTCACCGGCTTCGACCCGACCGACTACGACCGCGACATCGTCTGGGCCGACGGCTTCTACGCCCGGTCCCCGCAGAAGACGAATTAGAGCCTCCTCGCAACGCCTTCTGGTGGTCCGATGCGGGTGCCGCGGTGGCGGTGCCCGCTTTTGTTTTTTCAGGGGTGTGCGGGATGCCGGCCAGGTCGCGCATAGAATGGCGCCGGCACACGGCACGATCGCAGGCCGCGGCTCCGCCTGTCGCCTGTCGCGGCACCCCAGCTGGGAGCCGGAGGACGTCACCGCACGTGGAAGCAGAGCTATCGGACCGCCTCGAGAAACTGCGCCGCCTGATCGCCGACGAGGTCGTGCCGCTCGAGCGCGAGATGTTCCGCGGCGGCTTCCTCGCCGTCGAGCCGCGGCTGCTGGCGCTGCGTGACCTTGCCCGCGGTCTCGACCTCTTCGCGCCGCACCTGCCGCGCGCCTGGGGAGGCGCCGGCCTCGCCCTGCCCGAGCTCGCCCTGGTCGGCGAGGTCCTCGGCTGGAGCCCGCTCGGCCACTACGTCTGCAACTGCCAGGCGCCGGATGCCGGCAACATGGAGCTGCTGCTGCGCCACGGCTCCGCGGACCAGCAGCGGCGCTGGTTGGGGCCCCTGGCGCGCGGCGAGCTGCGCAGCTGCTTCGGCATGACCGAACCCGACCTCCCCGGGTCGAATCCGGTCTGGATGGCGACCACGGCCCGACGCGACGGCGGCGACTACGTCCTCGACGGCCGGAAGTGGTTCACCTCGGGTGCCGAGGGCGCCGCCTTCTGCATCGTGATGGCGGTGACCGACCCCGACGCCCCGCCGCACGCTCGCGCCAGCATGCTGCTGGTGCCGGCCGACACTCCGGGCTTCGAGCTGCTGCGCAACCTGCCGGTCATGGGCGAGGCCGGCGCCGGCTGGGCCAGCCATGG
>DATNKH010000646.1:0-5168 GCA_035603475.1 Thermoanaerobaculia bacterium | reverse complement strand
CGGCAGCGACGACGGCAGCGGTGCTCTCGGAAGGCGTGGCGAGCCCGGCGGCCTCGGCGAGGCGAGCGCGCCCCGGAAGCTCGCCGGCCGCGAGCAGGCCTTCGAGGTCGTCGGCGCAGGCGAGGAGGGCGGCCAGCTCGGCGGCGGCGCGCGTGGCGGCGGCCGCCCCCTCGCGGCCACCGGGAATGCCGGGAGTGCCGAGCCAGAGGCCGGGATAGAGATCGAGGGCGGCCAGCGCGCGCAGGCCGACGACGGCGGGGCTGGTTGGAAAGGCAGGCTCGGCGGCGGCTCCGGCATCCCTCGCATAGGCCGCATCGGTGGCACCGCCGGCGACTCCAGGTTCTCCGGCATCTGCGGCACGGCCGGTGGCGCCGGCTTGCCCGCTGGCCGCGGCGGCTGCGCCCGGACGCTCGGAGGGAGGGTACGAGAGCAACAGCCGGAGCTCCTCGCGAATGCGCTCGGCGGCGATCTCGGGCAGCCGCGGCGCGGCGCGGCGCGCCAGCTCGAGAGTCTCCGGCTCGATCCTGAAGCCGGGCAGGCGAGCGAGCAGGCGAGCCAGCCGCAGCACCCGCAGCGGATCGCCCTCGAAGCTCTGCCCGGTGGTGGCCCGCAGTACCCGCCGCTCGAGGTCGGCGACGCCGCCGAACGGATCGACGACCGCGCCGTCGCGCGGCGCGAGCGCGATGGAGTCGACGGTGAAGTCGCGGCGCGCGAGATCGTCGTGCAGCGGCAGGGACTGGCGGTCCCAGAGATCGAGGATGCGGTGGCCGGAGGGGACGGTGGCGTCGCTCGCGTCGCTCCCGGGGCTCGGGGTGCTGGCGGCTTGGGCGCCGAGCACCAGCCGGTAGGCCGCGAAGTCCTCGCCGCCTAGCCTGACCAGGCGTGCCGGCAAGCGGGCGGCCAGCTCGCCGGCGATCTCGTCGCCCCGCCCGGCCACCACCGCGTCCAGGTCGTGCGTGGCGAGTCCGAGCAGGCGATCGCGCAGGACCCCGCCCACCAGGTGGCACTCGGTGGCGCCGCACGCCTGCAGCAGCGCCTGCACCACGGGGTCGCGGTGCAGCTCGGCGAAGACCGCTTCGCTTGCGGCTGCGGAGCCGGCGCCGGCGGTGGCAGAGGCGGCATTGGACATGGCCGCGATTGTAGTCCCGGGGCACCGTCATCCCCGGCAGGCGGCCGAACGCGAGAAAACCGGGCGGCCGGGGTTTCTGGAGCAGGTCTTCGTCAGGCCGCGACGGGGAGGGGAATGATAGTGTCCTGCATCCAGGACGTTCCGCTGGTAGTCCCCGGATTGCCTTCAAGGCTCAGCAACGCTAAACTTTCACTTCACAATCATGGCCCTAACCACCGAAGAAGTAAGGAAGATCGCTTCTCTGGCCCGGCTCCGGTTCACCCCCGAGGAGGAGGCGGCTTTTACCGGCCAGCTCGGCAAGATCGTGGACTACATCGATCAGCTGCAGCGCTTCGAGGCGGGTGCGCCGGCGGAAGCCGCGCCCGGGGCGGCCGTCCGCGCGGCCCCGGAAGACGACGACCTACCGCGTCCCTGCCTGCCGCGCGAGAGCTTCCTGGCCAACGCGCCGGCGGCCCTGGACGGCTTCCTGCTGGTGCCCGAGGTCCGTCGCTCGTCCACGGCGGACACGCGGCAGGCCCCCGAGGCCAGGCCCGGGGTGGGCGATGACCTGTCATCCTGACCTCTGGGGACTGCCCGCGGAGGAGCTGGCGCGCCGCATCCGCGGTGGCGAGGTGTCGGCCGCCGCGGCGCTCGCGTCGGCGCTCGAGCGCACTGCCCGCGTGGAACCGCTGATCCACGCCTACCTGGAGATCTTCGAGGAGGCGGCGCGGGTACGTGCCGGGGAGATCGACCGCAGCGTGGCGGCCGGCAAAGACCCTGGGCCGCTTGCCGGCGTGCCGGTGGCCCTCAAGGACAACCTCAACCTCACGGGGCACCGGCTAACCTGTGGATCGCGCATCCTGGAAGGGTACGTGGCGCCGTACACGGCCACCGCCGTGCAGCGCCTGCTCGACGCCGGGGCGGTGATCGTCGGCCGCGCCAACATGGACGAGTTCGCCATGGGCTCCTCGTGCGAGAACTCGGCCTATCAAGAGACCCACAACCCCTGGGACGTCGCGACGGTGCCCGGCGGCTCGAGCGGCGGCCCGGCGGCGGCGGTTGCCGCCGGCAGCGTCGCGCTCGGCATCGGCTCCGACACCGGCGGTTCGGTGCGGCAGCCGGCAGCTCTCTGCGGCGTGGTCGGCGTCAAGCCGACCTACGGCCGGGTATCGCGCTACGGCCTGGTCGCTTTCGCCTCGTCGACCGACCAGATCGGGCCGATCGCGCGCGGTGTCCGTGACGCCGCCCTCGCCACGCAGGTCATCGCCGGGCACGACGCCTTGGATTCGACCTGCGCCGAGCGGCCGGTGGGCGACCTCCTCGCCACGATCGAGGAAGGCATCGCCGGGATGCGCGTCGGCGTCGTGAGGGAGATCGACGTCGTCCTGGCAGCCCAGGCTGCCGCCGCGGGCGGCGAGCCGGCGCAAGGCGACATCGCGGCCAGCTTCCGCGGCGCGCTCGCCGCCCTGGAGCAGGCCGGCGCCGAGCTGGTCGAGGTCTCGATTCCCAGCCTCGAGGCTGCCATCGCCGTCTACTACGTCATCGCCACCTCGGAAGCCAGCGCCAACCTGGCGCGCTTCGACGGCGTGCGTTATGGCCGCCGGTCGCCAGGCGCCGCGAGCCTGGCGGACGTGTACTTCGACAGCCGCAGCGAAGGCTTCGGCGCCGAGGTCCAGCGGCGCATCATGCTGGGCACCTTCGCCCTCTCGTCCGGCTACTACGAGGCCTACTACGGCAAGGCCGGCGCGGTGCTGGCGCAGATGCGCGCCGAGCTCATGGCGGCGCTCGGGCGCGCCGACGTGGTGGTGACGCCGACCACGCCGAGCGCCGCCTTCCGGCTCGGCGAGAAGGTCGCCGACCCCCTGGCCATGTACCTGTCCGACATCTTCACCACGCCGGCCAGCCTGGTGGGGCTGCCGGCGGTCGCGGTCCCTTCCGGTTTCGACGGCCAGGGCCTGCCGCTGTCGCTGCAGATCATGGGGCGGCCGTTCGAGGAGGCTACCGTCTTCCGCGCCGCCCGCGCCTTCGAGCGGCAGGTCGGCTGGCAGGTGGCGCCCCGCTTCCGGGGCGCGGAGGTGGGAGCGGGCTGATGTCCGGACGCGGACGGGTGTTCGCGGTCTGGGTGGCCGCTGCGCTCGCCGCCGCGCCGCACGAGGCGGCGATGGCGCCCGCCGCCGCGGTCTCGCCTTCCGGGGTTGCGGACATGGCTGGCGCCGTTGCCGCGGTCTCCGTGCCGGCCGCCGTGCCCGCGGTGCCCGCCTCAGCGGTCTCGGCATCCCCGGCCGCCGCGCCCGCGGCGCCCACCGGTGGGGCGGACTCCCGGCCGGCGGTCGTGCCGCCGCCGATCCCGGCCAAGGGCCTGCGGCTGCGGCTCGAGGAGGGGGTCTATGCCATGGCCAGCGGCGACGGGCAGATCGCGGTCGAGGCCCTGCCGCGCCGCGGCGAAGGGCTCGCCGGCTTCGCGCAGCGCCTCTGCGGCGACGCGCGCCTGGCGCCGCAGCTGCTCGAATCGAACCGCCTGCCGCCCAGCAGCCATCTCAAGACCGGCCGGCGCTACCGCGTGCCGTTCGAGATCCTGGCCTCCTCCTGGCAGCTCGCGGCGGCGCGGGCGCTGTTTCCCGAGGACCGGGGTGACGCCACCGGCTGGCGCCACCAGGTCAGGGGCTGCGGGGCCCTGCGCCGCGAGAACCTGTGGCAGCTGTCGGAGTGGTTCACCGGCAAGGGGGAGAACTTCCGCGCCATCCGCGAGTACAACAACCTGCGCGACGAGGACGTGACGCGCGGCGCGGTGCTGACCATCCCCTCGGAGCTGCTGCGGCCGGCTTTCGGCGCGGTGCTGCCGGTGCCGCAGCGGCCTTACGTGCTGGCCTACGGCAAGGACCAGGACGGGGAGTACGCCGTGTACCGGCTGCGGCCGGGAGAGGCGCTCTACTCGGGCGTGGTGGTGCGGTTCACCGGCCGCATCTACGCCGCCGACGTCAACACCCTGGCCGCCGACATCGCCCACCGCAGCGGCATCGGCGACGTCACCAACATCCCGGTCGGGTTCAAGGTGAAGATCCCGCTCGACCTGCTGCTGCCCGAGTACCTCCCGGAGGGCGACCCGCGGCGCAAGGAGTACGAGGCCGGGCTGCGCGCCAGCTCCCACTTCAGCAATCAGGTCCAGGCCAAGGGGCTCGAAGGGATCACGGTCATCCTCGACGCCGGTCACGGCGGCCACGACTCTGGGGCCACCGTGGGCGGTGTCTGGGAGAGCCTCTACGTCTACGACATCGCGGTGCGGCTCAAGTGGCTGCTCGAGTCGCGCACGGCCGCCGCCGTCGATCTCACCACCCGTGACGGCGACGAGTACCGCATCGTCGAGTCGGACGTGCTGCCGGTCTCGCGCAGCCACTCGGTGCTCACCAATCCGCCCTACGCGATCGCAGACCCGGTGGTGGGAGTGAACCTGCGTTGGTACCTCGCCAACAGTCTCTTTCGCCGCGCGCTCTCGGCCGACGACGATCCACAAAAGGTGGTCTTCCTGTCGATCCACGCCGATTCGCTGCATCCCTCGCTGCGCGGCGCCATGGCCTACATCCCGGCGGCGCGCATGCGTGACGAGAGCTACGGCAAGAGCGGGCAGATCTACGAGGTGCGCCAGGAGTTCCGCGAGAGCCCGCGGGTCGAGTTCCCGTGGAGCCAGCGGGTGCAGAGCGAGGGTCTGTCGCGCCAGCTGGCCAAGCAGGTGATCGGCGCCATCGAGGGGCTCGGGCTGCCGGTCCACCCCTTCACGCCGGTGCGCGACCACATCATCCGCAACCGCAGCGAGTGGGTGCCGGCGGTGCTGCGCTACAACTCGGTCCCCTCCAAGATGCTCCTCGAGGTCTGCAACCTCAACAACGAGCTCGACCGCAGGCTGTTGCAGACTCGCGCCTACCGCCAGCACGTCGCCGAGGCGGTGCTGAAGGGGCTGCTCGCCTACTACGGCCAGAGCGCTTCGCTGCCGGCGGTACGCGTGGCCCACGCGCGATAGGCCGGCGTTCGAGGTATCCAACGGGCGGCAAAGCGGTGCCCTCCC
>DATNKH010000645.1:0-2669 GCA_035603475.1 Thermoanaerobaculia bacterium | reverse complement strand
GGACGGGAGGGACGGGAGGTGCGGGCGCTCCCTTAGCCGCCGCGGGAGCCTGGGAGGTGATCTACCTGCCCGGCGAGAGCCCGCTGGTGGCGGTCGAGCGCGCCGCCAACTGGGCGGTCGGGCTGCTGCTGGCACTGGCCTGCGCGGCGCCGGTCGCGGCGCTGCTGGCGCTGCCGCGCAGCGCCTTCCGCAACCTGCTGCGGCGCACGGTGCGCTCCTATTCGCGCCGCTTGCTGATCGTCTACACCGCGCTGCTGCTGCTGCCCCTGCTGGCGCTCAACGCGCTGCTGGTGCGCTCGGTCCAGCTCGACAGCCTGCGCCGGCAGGAGACCGCCGGGCAGGCGGCGCTCGCCGCCGCCGAGCGCCTGCTCGACGAGCAGATCCGCGCCGAGCCGGTCGGCTACGCGTTCGATCCCGGCACCTTCGATCCCAAGCTCACCGGCATCTCGGAGCTGGTGCGGCGGCCGGTCAACCTCTACGGCCGCAGCAAGCTCTCGGCCTCGAGCGAGCACGAGCTGTTCACCGCCGGCCTGCTGCCGACCCGCCTGCCGGGACCGGTCTACTCGAGCCTGGCGCTGCGCGCCCGGAACCTGTACTCGCTCACCAACCGCGTCGCGGAGGTGGAGTACCTCGAGCTCTACGCGCCGCTGCGCCTGGCCGGCGACGACCCGGCCGCCGAGCCGCCGCTGTTCGTGTCGCTGCCGCTGCTGGCGCAGCAGGAGGAGGGAGAGCGCCAGGTCACCCACCTGCGCCGGCACGCCATCCTGGTCACCGCGGCTCTCTTCGCGCTGCTGGCGGCCGTCGGCACGCGCTTGGCGCAGAACTTCACCCGCCCGATCACCCAGCTGGTGGAAGGGACGCGGCGGATCGCGGCCGGCGCCCGCTCGCTCGACCTCGCGCCCACCGAGTTCGAGCTCGCCGCCCTGGTGGCGGCGGTCGACGACATGGCGCGGCGCATCGCCGAGGGCCGCGAGGGACTGCTGCGCGAGAAGCAGGTGGTCGAGCGGGTGGTGCAGAACATCGCCTCGGGGGTGGTGTCGCTCGACCGCGAGCGGCGGGTGCTGATGCACAACCGGGTGGCCGCGGAGCTGCTCGGAGTGGCGGTGGGCCAGAGCCTGGAGCGCCTGGTCGCGCGCTCGCCGCGGCTGGAGCCGGTCGCCGCCTTCCTGCGCTCTGCCGGCGGCGAGATGGCGCGCGCCACCGTGCGGCTGGGCGGCACCGCGGCCGGCGAGCACGAGTGGTCGCTGGTGTGGGTGCCGGTGCCGGGGCAGGGAGAGCCTTTCGCGCTGCTGGTGGTAGAGGACGTCACCGAGGAGCTGCGCGGCCAGCGGCTGCTCGCCTGGGCGGCGATGGCGCGGATGATCGCGCACGAGATCAAGAACCCACTGACGCCGATCCGCCTCTCCGCCGAGCACATGCGCGAGGTCTACCAGCGCGACCCCGAGCACTTCGCCGGCGTGTTCGAGCGCTGTACCGCCAACATCCTCACCCAGGTCGAGGAGCTGCGCTCGATCGCCTCCGAGTTCTCGACCTACAGCGCCATTCCGCGCATCGATCCACGGCCCGGCGACCTGACCGCCGCCGTCGCCGGCCTGGTCGAGGGCTACCGCGCCGCGCCGCCGCGCGGCGTCCGCGTCGAGCTCGAGACCCCGAGCGGCCCGATCGAGGCGCGCTTCGACGGCAAGCTGCTGCTGCGGGCGGTGCGCAACCTGATCGAGAACGCGCTGCGCGCCAGCGCCGGCGGCGGCCGGGTGGTGGTGCGGGTGGAGCGCGACGCCGGCGCCGGTGCCACTGGCGCCGGCGGCGCTGCCGGTCCGTCTGCGCGCATTGCCGTGCTCGACTCCGGCCCCGGCGTGCCGCCCGAGCTGCTGGCGCGCATCTTCGACCCCTACTTCTCGACCCACGACACCGGCACCGGCCTCGGCCTGCCGATCGCCCGCCGCATCGCCGAGGAGCACGGCGGCGAGATCGCGGCCCGCAACCGCCCCGAGGGCGGCCTCGAAGCGGTGATCACCATCCCCTGCGAGCCGGCGCCCGCGGCCGCCGCCACCGGGATCGAGTCGGCCGCCGCTCGCGCGCGGCGATGACCGCTCATGGCGCTCCGGCGGGAGACGGGGCCGGCGCGGGGCCGTCCGCGCCGGCGCCGGCGACCAGGACGACCACCAGCCGCTTCGGGCCGTGGACGCCGTAGGCGAGCGTCTGCTCGATGTCGGCGGTCTTGCTGGGGCCCGAGACGACCAGGGCGTTGGGCGGGATGGACCTGGCCCAGCCGAGCTCGCGGACTGCCTGCCAGAGGGTGTCCCAGAGCTTCGCCGGGTCCAGCAGGACGATGTGGATCGGCGGCACCAGGGAGAGCAGGCGCGGCTCCTCCGGCGACGGGCAGAGGATGAGGCCGCCGGTCTCCGCGATGCCGCCCAGGCAGGTGGTGATGCCGGCGTCGACGCCGGCGAAGAGCGTGGCCTTGAGCTGTTCCATCGGCCGGTCGTAGAGCAGCAGGGCCGGGGAGCCCGCGCCGGCGAGCGCCGCCCGAAGCGGCGCGGCGAGCGGGCTGCCCTCGCCAACCATCGCGTTCCGCGCCCCGGCGGCGAGCAGAACCTGGCGCACGGCGGCCGGCCAGGTGGCGGCGGTCGCTTCGACGAACTCCGTCCTCACCGCTTCCATGCAGCGCC
>DATNKH010000644.1:0-6643 GCA_035603475.1 Thermoanaerobaculia bacterium | reverse complement strand
CCCCCCCGTCCCGGAGAACGGGCCGCCGGTGACCGCGAAGGAGCCGCCCATGTTGGTGCCGGCGCCGCGCGCGGGGGCTGTCAGCACGGTGCCGGTGAAGGTGCCCGTGCCGAAGGCGCCGCCTCCCATCGCCATCCCCATCGACACCGTGTTGCCCGTCACGTTGCCGCTGAGGCTGGCCGACATGGTGGGCGGACAGGTCATCCCGCCGGAGGTCAGATCGACCGTCGCGTCGCCGGCGAACTGGCTGCCGGTCTGGACGACGTTGGCCGTGCCCTGGAAGGTGCAACCGGTGGTCACGGCCGCCGTGTTCGTGGCCCGCGCCACCGTCGACATCTGGATCGACCAGGAACCCGTGACGTCGAGGCCTTGAGCCTGGGCCGCCGGCGCCGGCAGCAGCAGGACCAGCAGCAGCGGCAGGGGTGAGGCAGCCATCGCGGCACGTGCAGGAATTCTCATGGGCGAGATCCTCCTGAGTGCTTCGTCGTTTCGATGCCCCTGCGAGCCTAGCACGCCGGACCGCGGGTAGACCCACGATCGGACACCGGTGCCGGTACCCGGCCTGCTCAGAGCTCGATCTTGGAGAAGAGATAGCCGCCGGCGGCGAGGAGGATGGCGGACAGGGCCGCCAGCACCGCCAGGTCGGTCGCCGCGCCGAAATGGGAGAGCCCGATCAGCGCGCTGCGCAGGCCGTCGACGCCGTAGGCGAGCGGATCGAGGCTGGCGGCGAGCGCCAGCGCCCGCGGCACGTGGGAGAGCGGGAACAGCGCCCCGGAGAGGAAGAAGATCGGCATCACGAGCAGGTTCATCACCAGCTGGAAGCCCTGGAAGTCCTGCAGCACCGAGGCGATCGCGGTGCCGAGGGCGGTGAACGTCAGGGCGATCAGCGCCATGAACCCCAGCGCCGCCGGCAACGCGGCGAGACCGCCGGCGCGGAAGCCGGCGAGGGTGCAGACGAGGAGGACGACAAGCCCCTGGATCATCGCGACGGTCGCCCCGCCGAGGGTGCGTCCGATCATGATCGTCAGCCGCGGCACGGGCGCCACCAGCGTCTCCTTCAAGAAGCCGAACTGCCGGTCCCAGATCAGCTCGATGCCCGAGAAGATGGAGGTGAACAGGACGGCCATGGAGATGACCCCCGGCGCCAGGAACTGGATGTAGCTGCCCTGCCCGGCGCGCTCGAAGATCGGGCCGAAGCCGAAGCCGAGCGCCAGCAGGAACAGCAGCGGCTGGCCGAGGGCGCCGACGATGCGCGCGCGCGAGCGGACGTAGCGCTTCAGCTGCCGCAGCCACAGGGCATAGACGACGCTCATCGCGCGTTAGTAGTTGCCCATCGGCCAGGTCCGACCCCGACCGATGAAAGTGGGCGTGGTGCCCCCTTCCCCCCCGGAGGGGAGGGAAGGGGGTTTGGGGGATGCGGGGGGCGATCCGATAGACGCTGGTAAGTTGCGCGACACGTCTGAGCTCCGAAGGCGCTACGGGTAGAACCGGGCAGGCGGGTCCCCTCTTCCTAGTAGCTACCGCCGCCGCCACATCCTGGCCATGTTGCGATTGCGGTCGGCGGCGGTGACGTCCTCCTCGCGGATCGACGAGCCGGTCAGCGCCAGGAAGGCCTGCTCGAGGCTCTCGGCGGCGGTCTGGCGCTTCAGCTCCTGCGGCGAGCCCTGGGCGACGATGCGGCCGTGATCGATGATCGCGATGCGCGACGCCACGCGCTCCGCCTCTTCCATGTAGTGCGTGGTGAGGAAGACGGTCACGCCTTCCTCGGCATTGAGCTGCGCGACCTGTGTCCAGAGCTGGTTCCGCGTCTGCGGATCGAGACCCAGCGTCGGCTCGTCCAGGAAGAGGATCCTGGGCGTGTGGAGCAGGCCGCGGGCGATCTCGAGGCGCCGGCGCATGCCTCCCGAGAAGCGCTTCACCGGGTCGTCACGGCGCTCCCAGAGCTCGAAGAGCCGCAGCAGCTTCTCGATCCGCTGGACGCGGAGCTTGCGCGGCACGGCGTAGAAGACGCCGTGGATGTCCAGGTTCTCGTACGCCGTCAGCTCCTCGTCGAGGCTGGGGTCCTGGAACACGATGCCGAAGCGCTTGCGGACCTCGTTGCGCTCGACGGCGGGATCGAGGCCGTCGATCTCCACCCGCCCGCGGGTGGGTGTCAGCAGGGTGGTCAGCATCTTGATCGTCGTCGTCTTGCCGGCGCCGTTCGGTCCCAGGAAAGCGAAGATCTCGCCCGCCTCGACCTCGAACGAGATGCCGTCGACGGCGGTGAGCCGGCCGAACGTCTTGGTCAGGTCGCGCGCGCGGATCACGGGGGCGAGTATGCACGAAGCGCCGCCAGGCTGCCATCGGGGGATTGAGGCGCTGAGGCGCGCCGGCGCGCCGGCTCGTCAAGGACTGCCGGGGCCGGCACCACCGCGTGCCGGCGCCGCGCCGGCCGCGCGATTGGGCCGGGCGCGGGTGGTGTGATCGACGAAGAGGACGGCGTCGAAGCGGTCGGTGATCACGACCGGTTCGGTCATCTCGGCTTCGCTGGCGAACAGCGCGCCGGTCTCGCGCATCGGGTGCGGCGAGGTCAACCACGCGGCCACCGGTCCGGCGGTGGGGCGGCCACGCAGGTCGAGCAGGGCGAGCGGCATGCCGGTGCGGCTGAAGGCGGCGGCCAGATCGCTCTCGGGGCAGGGGCCCAGCGAGAACTCGGCGAGCGCCTTGGGACCCTGGGCGCCGCCGCCGATTGCCTGGAACGCTCCCTGGTTGAAGACGAAGCCGATGTTGAGGTAGTCGGCGCCGAAGGCGCGGCGCAGGTTCTCGCCCATCGGGGTGTAGCCGGTGCCGGTGCCGTAGTTGACGTGACCGTTGTGTGCCCACACCACCATGCGCGTGCCGGCCGGCTCGTGGGCCAGGATCCAGCCGACGTTCTCGGCCATCGCCCGGTCGCGGTAGTCGGCCTGCTTGACGGCTCCCAGCTCCGCCGCTTGCGCGACGATCACCGCGTGCTGCCGGGCCAGGTCCCACTCGCGCTGGCTGGATGCGGCGACGTAGGCGTCCCTGCGAGAGTCGAACCGCGCCAGCAGGGCCCTGGCCGAGGACAGCGCGGCGGCGCTCGCGGCCGGCGGCGCGTCCATCGAGGTCTGCCGCAGCGCGGCGAGCGTTCCTGCCGTCTCCTTGGCGTAGGCCGGATCGACCTTCTCGAGGTAGGCGCCGACGACCGGGCTCGCCACCTTCGCGGTCTGCATGTCGAAGCCGAGGAACCGGACCTTGCGCGGGTGGGCCGGTGCGGCGTTGTAGGCCCGCATCCAGCGGATCATGTCCAGCACTTCCTCGGTGTTCCAGGTCCAGAAGTAGAGGCCGGCCTGCGCCTTGGCCGGATCCCCCGTGCCGTGCAGCACGTAGTCGTCGACCGCCAGCGACTCCGGCCAGTTCGCCTCGATGGCGAAGACCGTGAAGCCCTGCTCGGAGACCAGGTACTCGAGCACCCGGTGCTTGAGCTGGAAGAACTCGCGGGTGCCGTGGGTGGCTTCGCCGAGGGCGACGATGCGTGCCTTGCCGACGATCGCCGCCAGCGGCCGCAGGTCGTCGTAGCCCTGGCCCGCGGCGGCGGTGCGCAGCGGCACCGCGTGGCCGCGCAGCCAGCCCACCACCTCGTCGGGCGGAGGTCCGAGGCGTGAGGCGTGAAGCGTCACCTGCCGGTCGGGGCCGCCCTTGGCAATGTCCACACCGACGGGCTTGGCGATGAGGTCCGCCGCGTCGAGCGCGACCTCGTACCGGGCGGGGGACAGGCAGAGGCGGAAGCGGCCGGCGCCGTCGAGCTCGCCGTAGAAGGCATCGCCGTTCTCGTTGCTGAAGCGGCCCACCTCGACCCGGGTGCCGGCCGGCGGCGGACCCTCCGCGCCCGTCACCGTACCGATCAAGTTGACACAATCCGCGCCCAGCACGAGTTTGACGGGCGGCGCCGGCTCGTGGACGGCGATCGGCGGCGCGAAGGCCGCTGCCAGACCGGCGGCGGTCGCGGTCATCGCGTACCTGCCCTTGGCGAGGCTGGCCCGGAAAGTGCCGTCGCTGCCGCTCTTCACCACCGCCGCGGCGCGGCTGGCATTGGCGGGGATCATCGCGACCAGGGCACCGGCCACCGGCCGTCCCGCGGGGTCCGTCACCTGCCCCGCGACCGTCACCGGTTCCGCCGGCCGGATCGGCTCGACGACCACCGCGAGCTCGCTCACCCAGGCGGTCCCGTCGCCGGTGAGCAGGGCGCCAAGGAAGATGGCGGATGCATCCGGCGGCACGTCCATCTCGACTTCGACCGGCGACCAGGAGGTGGTGCCGTGAATGCCGCGGTCCATCATGTTGTCAAAGGCCAGGACGCCGTTCGGCCCATCCACCCGCGCCCACAGGGCTGCCCAGCCACGAGTGATGGCGTCGGTCCTGACCCACCCCTCGAGCCGGAGGTGCTTGCCCCGCGCCGCCTCCACCGGGAAGCGGGTGGTGGCGACGCCGAACGTCCGTTCCGGCACGACGGCCGCGCCGGGCCTCCATGCCAGGCGCAGGCTCCGCGGGCCGCCGGCGGTACGCGTCTCTTGCGCGTCGACGCCGACCTCGTAGCCGGCGCCGCCGAATTGCCATTGCTTGCCGGTCTCGCCGGTGGGGAAGGCGAGCTCGGTGCGAGCCACGGCCGGCTGAGCCGCGGCCGGCTGAGCCATTGCCGGTTGAGCCGCGGTGGCCGGCAGCGGTAGGCCGGCGAGGAGGCCCGCGAGGAGGCAGGCGCCGAGGAGCGCCAGGCGTCGCAGGGCGCGCGATCGTGCAGGGGGACGGCGAGGTTCGGCAGGCATGGCGGCACGCTCCTGTCCGGTACGGATCGCTTCAGGCGTCCTTGCGCAGCGGCTCGGATATGAGGTGGCGGACCGCGGGGCGGTCGCCGCCGACGTGGTAGCGGCGGGCGGACTCGACCAGGTCGCGGTCGGCGACGGTCGCGCGCTCGTGCTGGCGCAGATGCTCGAGCCAGGACTTGACCAGGAACACCTCGGTGTAGCGGCCGGGGAGGGCGGCGTCGGCGAAGAGCCCCCACTCCATGGCGCCGTCGCGCAGCCGGATGCGGCGCACGTCGGCCATCGCGCGGGCGAACTCCGCGGCCTCGTCGGGGCGGACCTGGTACTCGACGGTGACCAGGACCGGCCCGCGGTCAGGCTCGAGATCGTAGGCCACGATGGGCGCCGGCATCTGGCGCGACGGCGCCAGGTTCAGCCCCTCGCCGGAGCGGAGATGGAGCCGGTGGGTGGCCAGCAGGCCGAGCGCCTGGCCGGCCGCCGAGAGACAGAGCGCCGGCGCGAGGCCGAGCCGCTGCGCGAGAGCGCCCCAGAGCGCGCTGCCCGCGGCGAGGCCGCCGAAGAAGATCAGCATGTAGACCGACAGCGCGCGGGCGCGCACCCAAGACGGCACGGAGGTCTGCACCGAGACGTTGAGGCTCGACAGCAGCGACAGCCAGGCGCCGCCCGCCAGCAGCATCATCGCCAGCAGCAGCGGGAACTCGGGCACCAGGGCGAGCGCCAGGGTGGCAGCCGCGAACACCAGCGTCGCCGCCGCGACCACGAAGTCGACCGAGGCGTAGCGCTTGAGGCGTGGCAGCACGATGGCGCCGGCCACCGCGCCGGTGCCGAGGGCGGCGAGCAGCAGGCCGTAGCCGGCGGCGCCGTAAGGCAGGCCTCGCGCCACCACCGGCAGCAGCGCCCAGAGCGAGCTGCCGCAGACGATGAAGGCGAAGCCGCGGGCGATCGGGGCCAGCACGTCCGGCGAGTGGCGGACGTAGCGCACGCCGGTGCGCATGGCGCCGAGCACGCGCTCGCCCGGCAGCACCGTCTCCTCCGCCGGGCGCCGCCAGCGGTAGAGCACCGCCATGACGCCGAGGAAGGAGACGGCGTTGAGGACGAAGGTCCAGCCCGGCCCGGCGGTGGCGACGATCAGGCCGCCGAGCGCCGGGCCGGCGGCGCGGGCGATGTTGAAGCCGATGCTGCCCAGAGCGATGGCGCCGGGGAGCTCCGGGCGCGGCACCAGCTCGGGGATGATCGCCTGCCAGGCGGGGTTGTTGGCGGCGGCTCCCAGGCCGAGCAGGAAGGTGAATCCCAGCAGCGACCAGGGGGTGATCCAGCCGGCCAGCGTCAGCACCCCGAGGGCGGCGGCCGCGACGGTCATCCAGCCCTGGCTCACCAGCAGCAAGCGCCGCCGGTCGATCACATCGGCGAGCGCCCCGGCCGGCAGCGCCAGCAAGAACGACGGCAGGCTGGTCGCCGCCTGCACCAGCGCCACCAGCGTCGTGGACGTCGTCAACGACGTCATCATCCAGGAGGCGCCGACGTTCTGCAGCCAGGTGCCGACGTTGGACGCCACGGTGGCGATCCACAGCCAGCGGAAGAGGCGGTGCCGCAGCGGGCTCCACGCCGAGAGCGGCGCGGCGGGGGCGCCGGCGCTCGGACCGGCTCCCGCGTCCGCGCCGGCCGCGGCACCCGCTCCGGCCGGGGCGGCAGGCGAGTCAGCCGCCGCGGCGTCGGTCGGTTCGATGTCGGCGCGCGCTCCACGCATGAAGATGGCCCCTTCGCGGCCGAGCATCCCGGCCCGCCGCCGAGCATAGCGGAGGCGCGGCGCCGGCGGCCAATCCGCC